>JANQER010000089.1 GCA_028278255.1 Elusimicrobiota bacterium
ATCTGCCGCGGCGAATGCGTATTCCAGTTATGGATACGATTTCAAAAATGTAGTGCCGACTTTGGCCTTTTTTTTTAAGAAAAGTTGTTGATTATCAACGGTTTTTGCTTTTTTACTGGCGAAGTTGGGCTAGCCACTCCCCTCATTAAAAAAACCACCAAACAGAGATTTAGTTTGGTGGTTTTTTGGTGATTGCATTGTTAAAATTCTTCTAATAAGGACAATTCTTTCCCTTTTTTTTCTTTCCTCTTTTCTTTTTGTGGCAACGTTTCTCTTTTTTTTCCGCACACATTTTTTCAAATTTTCCCTGCTGGTCCGGGTTGAGAACAGCTTTTAATTTGCCGTGTGTTTCCTGTCGCAAATCCTGCATTTTTTTAAATTTGTCTTTTTTGATTTCCCACTTTTTCTGCCATTTTTCCTCGATGATACGCCGAACGGCCTTCTGCTGCTCATCAGAAAGATTAAGTTTTTTGGTCATTCGCCCCATTCTTTTTTGAACACGTCTCTCTTGTTTTGCCTGAAATGCCTGTTCATCCATCCCCTCAGCATATTCAGCAGCGCCTTGATTGACACTCAACAAAAAAATCCCGCATAAAATAACAATATATTTTTTCATACAGGGCCTCTCCTTAATAAAAAAGTAGCGGGGGAGGGGATCGAACCCTCAAACCTCACGCTTATGAAGCGTGCGCTCTAACCAATTGAGCTACCCCGCCGTGGTTCCTTGTCTACTAAAATTCTAAATCTGAAGATCGGATAAATCAGAAATAACCGAATTGCGTATATTATACCAAATTTGGCACGAAAAGAAACAGCTGCCTTTTAAGAGGCTTTTGCTGGTTTTTTGTTTTTCTTTTTCTTCTTTTTTTTCTTTTGCGGGCGCAGATCTTTCTTGGACAAGAGTTTCCCTTTTTTGTTATAGGTCTTCACAAGAAGTTTTTGACCGTTTTTGTATTTTATGGTCTGTTTTATTTTCTCATTCCGGTGGAATTGCTTAACAGTCCCGTGCAGCCTGCCATTTTTATAGGGTGACATGGTTTTGACTTTGCCATTCATATAATAGGCTTTGCTCACCCCATGAAGCTTGTTTTTGACGTAAATTGATTCAAACATGACTTGGCCGTTTTTGTAATAATCTTTGCATATGCCGTCTAATTTTCCGTCAATATAAAAATATTCAGACATCAACTGGCCGTCCGGATAGTATTTTTTCACACCGCTCTCTTCCAAAGAGATGGCAGGAGGCTGTTTGGGTCCTCCGGCAGCTCCAAACCCCTGCGCCTTGATGACATGGGGAACAGTCAGTGTGAGCATAATGATAAAAATTGACATTGTTTTGTGCATAAGTGTCCTCCCTTTGTGAAGCCGCTTGGTGTTGTTACAATCGGTCTGTGGATGTATGGATTTTTTTAATTGTTTTGTTGATTGGCATTTTTTTCATTTCTTCAAGAGAAACAGGGCATACAATGGTCCAATTGTTCGGGCTGTTGATGCCTGGAAAATTGATGCGAATATCCCATGGGTCTTTGCGGACAGCATTGCCCAATGACATAAAATCATCTATCAGCTGAATGCAAAAAACCGATCTGGTTTCAGATGATTTCTTAAGCGCTTTCTCAATAAATTGGGCAGAGGCTTCATGCTCCGGGTCTCCCGGCATACCCACGTATTCCCAAAAACGTTTTTTTTCGTCATAAGAACTTTTGAACATGTCCAGGAAATCCTTGGCTTCTATCTCAGGTTTGCCCAGGACCCAAAGGAAAACAGATTCATCCGTGATTTCTTTTTTCCAATGCAAGCGGCCGTGCGCGGACAGGTTTAAATCAAACAACTCATTTTTCTTCAATTCAAAATCAATTCCTCTGGACTCGCATTTTCTTTTAAAAACAATTTCTTCAATTGTGCCTGCAATGTATTTCCACCAAGCGCTGAAAATGCACATGTCATGATTGGACAGAATGGCCACGGCGTTTTTTCGGTATTTTTCAGGCAAAATAAAATCATAGGTTTTGTCCCAATCCCTGGACCAACGCTGCACATCCAGGCCTGGAATGGCATATTCTTTCAAAACCTTATATGAGCAAGGCGGAACAGTCCCCAAATCTTCACCGCACGGCAGCATGTCCGTGTTGTCCAAAATAACATGCAATAATGTTTTTCCGTGTTCTTCCCACTTTTCTTTGTCTGCCGGATCATAACCCCCCTTTAAACCGGCATTTTCAGATGGTTCAGATACGGGCACTGTGTAAAGACGAAAAATACCGATCACATGATCCACCCTGTACATGTCATAAAAATTCTGGGCGTAGTTTATTTTTTCAATCAAATAATCATATTGGTTATGCGCGATGTTTTCCCAATTAAAAGGCGGCATTCCCCACACCTGGCCATTGGCAAAATACAAATCCGGCGGGGCCCCTGAAAAAGAGTCCAATTTAAAGTATTGCTGGTTGGACCAGACATCTGCGCTGTCGCGCGATACCAAAAAAGGCAAGTCTCCCATTAAATACACATTGTTTTTTTCAGCATCCTTTTTGGATGAACGGAATTGTTCATAAATCTGCCATTGGATCCACTCTTGAAAGAGAATATTATCTGAATATTCTTTTTCAAGAGATTCCATGGCTGACGGGTCTTTCATTTTATAGGGCTCATCCCAGTCTTCCCATTTGGATTCATTGAATTTTTCCTTGAGCACTTTAAAAAGCGCATAATCACGCATCCAAAATTTTGTTTTCATCAGAAAGCTTTTGAATTTTGAGGGTTCACGTATAATCCGGCTGTTGAACATTTTCCATAGCAGCGCCATTTTTGCGGATTTTATTTTGTAATCCACGCGCTCCCGGCCTGTGGGAAACGACTTTCTAAGAGATTCAATTTCAGGCATAAAGTCATTGACTGATACATTTTGCAATTGTGTGAGCGACAAATGCATGGGGTCAAGGGCAAAAGAAGTTTGCGCGCTGTATGGTTGAAAATCATATCCCATGTCATTCAAGGGCAAAAGCTGAATAATGCTCATTTTGCAGGATTTGCACCAATCCACCAGATGCGAGATATCCGGTATTTCCCCAATGCCCACACTGTTAGAAGAATAGATGGAAAACAAAGGCACTGAGACCCCAGCGCGTCTCTGAAGCCCTATTTTTTTCCATTGTTTTTTTGACGGAGTTTCCAAAAACGAATGATAGATGTTTGTCTGACTCATGATTGATCCGTTTTATTGGTTATTATTTGGTTATTGTTCCTTGGAATTTGGTTATTTCCGGTTTATCCGGATCAATATCCCCAATAAGATCCCATTTGTTCGATCAGGGATTCAGCGGCTTTTTCTCCGCTGTGAACACAGTCAGGAATACCGATTCCTCTATAGGCATTGCCTGCCAAAACCAGACGAGGAATGACTTTTGACCGCCATTCAATGGTTTGGACCTTGTCCAAATGGCCCACTTTGTATTGAGGCATGGACGCCTGATAACGTTTAAGCGATCCCCATAAAGAATCACCCTTAATGTCCAACAATTGGTACAAATCTCCTCTGATCCGTTTTTCCAATTGAGGATCTGTTTGATTCAATTGGGAAGATGGAATAAAAACGCGAAACAAAGCTTGTGTTTTCGGCGCTCTATTGGAAAATTTGATGCTGCTAAAAGAACAGGCTGAAAAAGGCTTGTTTTCAATGGCAGGCACCACAAATCCAAAGCCGTCCAATGCATGGTCTATACTCATGCGGTCATAAGCCAAATGTAAGGTGGCGGAAGAGTCGTATGGAATGGATGCCAAAGTGTCTGCCAGAGCAGAATCAAGAGGTCTGAGCAATGGGCCGGCTTTTGGCGCAGGAACAGCCAAACATAGGCCGTCTGCTTTTAGTTCATGGCCTGAAGCCAGAGACACAACCCAATAGCGACCCTCCACCCGCTTGATGGATTGTACGTTCGAATCCAAATGAATGCTTTCTGACGGTAATTTTTGAACAAGCGCTTCGATTAGACTGTACATACCTTTTTTTAGGCTCACAAAAAGATTGTACCGTGCGCCACTGACTCCCTCGGCATCAATACTGTCATCTGTGGTATAAACAATCTTGTCTCTGTTTTTTCGATGGCTGACCAAAGCCCTGATAAGACTTCCGTGTTTTTCTTCCATCTCAACAAATTTGGGGAATGCCGCACGCAAACTTAAAAACTCCGGATCAGTTGAATAAATGCCGCTGGCCAGCGGCTGGACAATACGGTCCAATGCTTCTTTCCCAAACCGCCGCCGCACAAAAGAAGCCAGGCTTTCATCAGTCTTCATTTTATGACATGGCATGATCATTTCCAGAGCCATGCGCATTTTCCCCGGCCAAGAAAATATTGGTGAATGGAAAAAAGCCTTTAAATCCGACGGGGCCAAAAGATAAAATCCTTCGGGAATCGGGTACAGCTTTCCTTTTTTCAGCACAAAACACTTTTTGTAAGCGGGGTTTGTTCCTATTAATTCAGATTCAAGCCCCAATCTTTTACACAAATCAACAGCCCAAGGTTTTTCAGTGAGAAAACTGTCAGGTCCTTCTTCCCATAAATAGTCATCTTTGCGTCTGGTGGCAATGGCCCCGCCTATACGGGAAGAGGCTTCCAAAACCTGAACCTCCAATTCCAAATTCTTTTGTTTGGCCAGTTCCATTAATCTGTGCGCTGCAGACAAACCACTGATTCCAGCGCCTACAACAATTATTTTTCGCATCCGGTTTCCCTAGCTTTTTAAATTTCCAATTTCAAATTTCTAATTTCAATTGATATTATTCCCAAGCGCCCAATGCGCCTTCTAAAGCTTGTTTAAGAGACGCTCTTGTAACAGGTTTGGGGATGACTTTGGCAGCGCCTCTTTTGAGCGCCTCTTCTTCATGCAGTTTGCCGTCTGCCGTGCAAAGAAAAACCGGTATGTTTTGAGTGGTTTCGTTCTCCTTTAACTTTAGAATCACATCCAGACCTGTCATATCCGGCATACGCATATCCACTGTGATGGCATCCGGCTTTTCAGAAGCGGCTTTTTCCAATGCCTGCGTCCCATTCTCTGCTGGGATGGCTGACACGTCAATGTCATCGCAAAAATCAACGAGCATATCCAATAGATTCGGTTCATCATCTACCACCAAAATACGCTTTTTCCCGTCACTCATAAAAATTCCTCCCAAGTAAGTAATAAGTTATTATATCAATTATTAAATTGGGATGTTTAAATTGTTTATAGGATTTTATTTTCTTTTTTCTAAGGCGTGTTGAATGACATCTGACATGCTTTTGACTGGAACAAGCTTAATTTTTTCCTGGATATCTTGAGGAATATCATCCAGATCCGTATAATTCCCCTGAGGGAATAAAACAGTGTGCAAACCCTCTCGATGAGCAGCCAATACTTTTTCTTTGAGTCCGCCAATCGGAAGCACACGGCCGCGCAATGTGATTTCTCCTGTCATGGCCATATGTTTTTTCACGGATCGGCCGGTCAAGGCAGAGGCCACTGCTGTGGCCATGGCTATGCCGGCTGAAGGGCCGTCCTTGGGCACAGCGCCTTCCGGAATATGAATATGCAAATCTCTGTTTCTGAGCGTGGGGTCCTTGCGTATGTTCAATGAACCTGCTTTTGAACGCACATAAGTCAATGCGGCCTGGGCTGATTCCTGCATCACATCTCCCAGTTTGCCGGTTAAAAGAAGCTTCCCCTTTCCAGGCAAAACATTGACTTCCACTGAAAGTGTTTCTCCGCCGTGTTCCGTCCAAGCCAGGCCTGTGGCCACGCCCACACTATTCATGGCTGTTTTGTCCTTGCTGTATTTGGGCGCGCCCAAAAATTTGGGCAGATCAGCGCCTGATATTTTAATTTTCTTTTTTCCTTCACCCACAAACTGACGCGCGGCTTTGCGGCATAAGTTGGCGATTTCTCTTTCCAGGTTCCTCACCCCGGCTTCCTGGGTATAGTCATGAACAAGCCGGTGCAGCGTGTCCGGCAAAATGTCAAAAACATTCGGGGTCAACCCATGCTCTTTCATTTGTTTGGGGATTAAAAAATTTTCAGCAATGGTCAGTTTTTCCTGAGTGGTGTATCCGGGAAATCGAATTATTTCCAAACGATCACGCAGTGTCACAGGAATGGTGTAAAGTGTGTTGGCTGTGGTGATGAACATAATCTCTGACAGATCAAATTCCACATCCAAATAATGATCCACAAAAGAGCTGTTTTGCTCCGGATCCAGTACTTCCAAAAGAGCAGAAGCCGGGTCACCCCGCCAATCACTTCCCATTTTGTCTATTTCATCCAGCAAAAAAACAGGGTTTTTTGATTTGGCTTTGCGCATGGATTGTATCATGCGCCCTGGAAGAGACCCAATGTAAGTCCGGCGATGTCCGCGGATCTCAGACTCATCCCGCACACCACCCAGAGAGAGGCGCACAAATTTTCTGCCCAAAGCTCTGGCAATGGATTTGGCCAATGATGTTTTCCCCACCCCGGGAGGACCGACAAAACACAAAATCGGTCCTTTTATTTTATTGACAAGCTTTAAAACAGCCAAATATTCGATAATGCGCTCCTTGGCCTTGTCCAATCCAAAATGATCTTCATTTAAAACAAGTTCGGCTTTTTTGAGTTCCAATGAATCAGTGGTCCTCACAGCCCAAGGCAGGTGAATCAGCCAATCCAAGTAAGTGCGTGAGACAGTAGACTCCGGACTCAAAGGCATCATTTTTTCAATCCGTGCCAGTTCTTTATGAGCAACTTCTTCAGCTTCCTTGGACATTTTGGCTTCTTTAATTTGCTTCTTCAGGTCATCCACCTCTTTCCCGTGTTCGTCTTTTTTCCGCAATTCTTTCTGTATGGCTTTCATCTGTTCCGTCAGGTAATATTCTTTTTGGGACTTCTCAATTTGATGGCGCACCCGGTTTTGAATCCGCTTTTCTAAAATGAGAATTTCATTTTCAGCTGTTAAAAAATGAATCAAGCGTTCTTGACGCTGTTCAAGATCAATGTGTTCAAGAACTTCTTGTTTATCGCTTATTTTGAGAATAATATGTCCGGCAATGGCATCAGTGATATCACTGGGATGACCCAATTGAGCCACTGTGGAAACAATGTCATTGGGCAGTTGTTCCTGCAATTTGATGTACTGCTCAAAAAGCATCAAACAACGGCGTGTCAATGCCTCTGCTTCGTATGAATAATTTTTTTTGTCCGGGACCAACTGAATATCTGCACGAACATATCCGGCACTGATCAAATGGAAATCAATCATTCTCGCCCTTGTCAACCCTTCCATAAGGACCTTGACCTTTCCATCAGACGATTTTATAAGCTGAATTATTTCCCCCACCGTTCCCATTTCATAGAGATTGTCTCGGGCAGGGTCTTCTGTCTGAGGACTGCGCTGCGCCGACAAAAAAACAAGACGATGGGTATTGGCAACAGCTTCCAAGGCATTGATTGATTTCGCGCGATTGACAGTCAAAGGCAGGATCATCTTGGGAAACATTACCATGTCTCGCAACGGCAAGACAGGAAGCTGTGAAGGAATTGAATAAGTATGGATTTTTTTGTTCATATATATTGCATTAGCCTCAACTGAAAAATTCAGTTGCACGGATATGATAAACCAAAAATATTGAATTTAATTTCAAATTTCCAATTTCAATATTGTGTTTATGCAGATTTTTTCATTTCCTCATGAATCAAGACAGGCTTTTTCTTTTTGTTGGCAACGTCACCGTCCACAATCACGCGTCTGAGTGTACGTTGTTCAGGAAGGTCATACATTAAATCAAGCATCAAATCTTCCAAAATCGACCGCAAGCCGCGTGCGCCAGACCCACGGCTGATGGACTGGTGCGCAATGCTTTTAATGCTGTCAGGCGTAAAAACAAGGTCAACCCCCTCAATGGAGAACATTTTTTTATATTGCTTAATCAAGGCATTTTTGGGTTTAGTAAGAATTTCAACGAGCGCATTTTCATTCAGAGGTTCCAGTGTGGCCACCACAGGCAATCGGCCTACCAGTTCCGGGATCAACCCGAACTGGATCAAATCTTCAGGCTGCACATGTTTCAAAATTTTGGCCATATCCGTTTTAGTCTTTGACGGCACATCAACGCCGAATCCAACGCCAAATTTCCCCATGCGTTTTTCAATGACTTTATCAATACCTTCAAACGCACCGCCACAAATAAAGAGTATATTGGTTGTATTGACCTGAATATATTCTTGTTGGGGATGCTTTCGACCGCCCTGCGGCGGCACGCTGGCCACAGTGCCTTCTAAAATTTTAAGAAGCGCCTGCTGAACCCCTTCCCCGGACACATCGCGTGTGATAGAAGGTGAATCAGATTTTCGAGATGTCTTATCAATTTCATCAATATACACAATACCGCGCTCAGCCCGTTTGGCATCATAATTGGCGCTTTGCAAAAGACGTAAAATAATATTCTCAACATCTTCACCTACATAGCCGGCTTCTGTGATGGTTGTGGCATCTGCCAATGCAAAAGGCACATGCAGGAGCCGTGCCAATGTCTGCGCCATAAGCGTTTTCCCAACTCCCGTGGGACCTAAAAACAGGATATTGGATTTTTGCAGTTCCACGTCGCTGGAAGGATATTTGGCGGTTGTTTCTATGCGCTTATAATGATTATAAACCGCCACAGACAGCGTGCGTTTGGCGCGTTCCTGCCCAATGACATAATCATCTAATACTTTTTTAATTTGTGCTGGTTTGGGCAAAGAACGCTGTGAACGACGTTCTTCTTCTTCGGTCAGTTTGTTCAAAAGGCCATAGGAATTGCGCACGCAATCTTCGCACACATAAACACCTTGACCGCCTATAAGACGCAAACCATCACGTTTTCCTTTGCTGCAAAAAACACACTGTAACGTTTCTTTGTTCATATTGTATGTTCCCTTCTGGTCTCAATTGCCTTTGAAAAAACAGTTTAAATACCGCCCCATACAACCATCTATTTTTTCCTGGGTTTAAAGACATCATCCACTATGCCGTAATGCTTTGCTTCTTCAGCCGACATGTAAAAATTTCGCTCACAATCTTCACGTACCTTTTCAATTGGCTTGCCTGTGTGTTCTGCCAAAATTTCGGTCAAACGTGTTTTGGTGTTTTCCAATTCTTTGGTCTCAATTGAGATGTCCGTGACTTGTCCGGCAAGGCCGCCGCCATAGATCAATGGCTGATGAATCATAATCCTGGCATTGGGAAGAGCATATCGTTTCCCCTTGGCGCCGGCCGCCAAAAGAAGCGCACCGAATGACATGGCCATACCTAAACAAATTGTGGTGATAGGCGCTTTGATATACTGCATGGTGTCATAAACGGCCAAACCGGCTGTCACCATTCCGCCCGGTGAGTTGATATAGAGATTGATTTCACGGTCAGGGTCCTCTGCTTCTAAATAAAGCAGTTGGGCAATAATAATATTGGCTGAATCCGTGTCGATTGCGCCGCCAAAGCCGCCTATGAAAATAATGCGATCTTTTAAAAGCCTTGAATAAATATCATACCCAACAGCGCCTCCCTGATTCCAACGTTCAATAATCTGCGGTATAATGCCAGGCATAAGGCCTCCTTGTTTTAGAAATCACAATCTGGATAAACCGGAAATAACCAAATTCCAAGACACAATAACCAAATAATAACCAATTCTTAAGGAACAATATTCAAATAAAAATCAAACCTCAAAAAAAAGACTTTTTTGTCTTTTGGTTTTGGTTTGCCCCACTATTCATCCTTCTTTGACTTCGGTTGTTTTGGCGTTGTCCAACAAAAGGTTAAAAATCTTCTCCTCCTTCATTTGCGCGCGAAGATGTTCCCGTCGTTCATTGAGCATTTTTTTCATTTCATCACGCCGGCCGGACTCAGCACTTTCCACTGATTCCCGGATCATCTCATCCAATTCCATGTCTTCTACAACTAATTTTTCCTCGTCGGCAATTTTGGAGAGAATATAGGAAAGTCGCACTTGTCTTTCTGCCTCAGGCTTATTTTTATCAGACATTTTTTCCTCTGATTCTTTCCAGGACTCTTCTGTGGCGCCATGCTGCATCAGATAGTGTTTCAATTGATGGTTCAGAAATTCCCTGCGTTCATTCACCAAAGACACAGGCACATCAAAAGTATTTTTTTCCAGAAGATCGCTAATAACTTGATTTTGCATGTCTTGTTTCACAGACCGGTCGAATTCAATTTGTAAATTATTTCGAATTTTGTCTTTTAAATCCGCCATATTCTCACAACCCACGTCTTTTGCGAATTCATCATCCGCCTGAGGCAATTCTTTTTCCTTCACAGAAGACACAGTGACACGGAATGAAACGGTTTTTCCACTCAGTTCCTTATTGGGATGATCCTTAGGGAATGTGACTGGTATTTCTTTTGTTTCACCTGTTTTGGCGCCGCGCAATCCTTCTGTCAATTCAGGAATAGATTGAGACGCAGACATGTCAATCAACTGGTTTTCCGCTTTTCCCATTTTAAGAGGAGCGCCGTCTATGCTCCCTTCATAATCCACAACAATAAAATGATGATTGGCCACAATATCGTCTTTTGACACAATCAATTTGGCATGGGATTCACGCAATTCGTCAAATTTTTTATTCACATCTTCTTCTGAAATTGTTTTTGTTTTCTTTTTCAGACTGATCTTTTTATATTCTTTCAAACGAATGTCCGGGGCACACTCCACTTTCATATCAAAATGAAGAGGCTTATTGAGATCACAATCTATTTTTTCAATAATGGGCGTGGTGATGGGATCAATTTTCTCTTGTTCAAGCGCTTTGACCACTGATTCACGCAGCAAGGCATTAACAGCTTGCTCCCAAGCGGTCCCCACATAATTTTTTTTGATCACTTCCAGAGGGGCTTTCCCAGGACGGAAACCAGACACTTTTGCCTTGGATTGAATATCAAGAAATGCAGTTTCATTGGCCTTGTTGACATCAGTCACTGGCACCTGCACATGAAGCAACACCTGGCAGGGTTGACGGCTGGTGACTTTGACCTTAAATGCCTTAGTGTCTTTTTCAATTTGTATTGTTTTTTCACCCTTTTTTTCTTTTTGATCAGGTTCTTTCACAGCTGTTTTTTCTTTCTTTCCCCATCCAAACATAATGTCTCCCTTAATATAGAAAATAACCAAATTCCAAGATACAATAACCAAATAATAACCAATGATCAAGAACCAATAATCAAACATCCAAACAATTCAGAAAATCGTGCCTGCGGAGTTGTCAGGCCCTTGGCCTGCCGATGGCACTTGAAGCTCTGCGAAAGTGCGAGGGATGGGAGTTGAACCCATACGGTTTTATCCATTGGATCCTAAGTCCAACGCGTCTGCCAGTTCCGCCACCCTCGCTTATATCATAGATTTTTCTACAAAAACCACATGGGCTACATGTGAACATTAAAAAAAGTGGGCCATGTGAGGGTCGAACTCACAAACCTTGCGCTTAAGAGGCGCCTGCTCTACCAATTGAGCTAATGGCCCGAAAAAAGTTCGAAGTCAGAAGTGCGAAGTCCGAAGTAAAAATCGTTTAACTCGCACTTCGGACTTTTAGTGTTTCTTTTGCCTTTACTTCGCACTTCGGCCTTCGTAATTCGGACTTTTAGTAATTCGCGCCCGGAGGCCGCTCCCCTGCGGCACTTCTGCTAACGCAGTCGGGACATGTTTCTTATTCAAGTCCCTCCATACAGGTCGCAAAATTCGCGCCCGGAGGGACTTGAACCCCCAGCCTACTGGTCCGAAGCCAGTCGCTCTATCCAATTGAGCTACAGGCGCATAATG
This sequence comes from Elusimicrobiota bacterium, assembly GCA_028278255.1. Lineage (GTDB taxonomy): Bacteria > Elusimicrobiota > Elusimicrobia > FEN-1173 > FEN-1173 > JANQER01. The sequence goes on from JANQER010000089.1 coordinate 11,820, forward strand.
AAGGTGCCATTATAAAAAACCCCGGCCAAGTGCATAAGCAGGGGCTTATTGTTTCTTGGAATTTGATTATTTTCGATGTATTATATCAAATTTTTATGGGTTTGAATAAAAAATATTCGAGCGCTTATTTGATATAAATTTATCGCTTTAGGTGTGCCCACTTGCTGCGTCCCCGGCCCACAGCCACAATGCCGGATTTATCCACATGCAATGCCTCTTGATGAAAAAGATTCGCGCGTCCTTTGGGAAGATCAACACCAAGACACGTATCAGGTGGAAATGTATTGTATCTGTCAGCCACAACACGCTTAAATCGACACCCTGGCATAATTTCACAAAAATCCATCAACACGCTGTCTTCAACCACAGCGCCCGGATGGATAATAACCCCACGCCCTAACACAGAGTGGCGAACCACGGCATGATTGATGACAGATCCTTCGCTTAAAATCGTGTCTTTGACTTCCCCCCCCATAATGCGTGCTGACGGTCCATTGTAACGGCCGGAAGAAATCGGCCAAATGTCATTGTCAAGATCCAAACGCGGCTTTTCTCCAAGAAGATCCATGTGTGACGCCCAATAGGACTCCAGATTGCCCACATCACGCCAGTAACCTCGTTCTTCGTATGATTTAATTCCTGGCAAGTCGGTGTCTTGAAAATCATAAGCAAAAACCTTGTAATCATGAATCACTTCCGGGATAATATTTTTTCCAAAATCATGCCCCTGATTGTGCTGTGCACTGTCCTTCAATATTTTTTCCAAAACATCACGGTTAAAGATATAATTCCCCATAGAAGAATATGCCATGTCCGGATTGTGCGGCATGGGTTTTGGAGATCTTGGCTTCTCCTCAAAACCAATCACACGATTGGCTTTGTTCACTTCAATAATGCCGAATCCACGCGCTTCCTGGACAGGTACAGGCAAAGCAGAGATAGAAACATCCGCATTGTTTTCAATATGATAAGCCAGCATCTGGCGAATGTCCATTCTATAAATATGGTCAGCACCAAAAACTGCTACATAATCGGGATCAAAATCAATGATCAGGTTCAGGTTCTGTGAAACAGCGTCTGCTGTGCCACGGTACCAGGTTTCACCCATACGCATTTGCGGAGGCACCACAGTAATAAACTGATCAGGTGTGATGCCTCGGCTTCCCCAGCTCACGCGCATATAGTCAATCAATGATTGTGAAAGATATTGCACCAAGACATAAATTGAAAAAACACCGGAATTGACAAAATTACTCAGAACAAAATCAACAATTCTGTATTTTCCCCCAAAGGGAACAGATGGTTTGCCTCGTTCCCTGGTGAGAGGCGTTAGCCTCTCTCCCTTCCCTCCGGCCATAATAAGTCCAAGAATTTTGTTTTTCATAGGTCATCTAAACAGAATCTACGAGGTGCAACACTT
>JANQER010000163.1 GCA_028278255.1 Elusimicrobiota bacterium
GGCCTCTCTATTCTATTGCGCATGTTTGCACCTGTTCTGCCCTATATCACAGAAGAGATGTGGAACCGCAAGCCTGTGATCCAAACTGAAAACCGTTCAGTAAGCAGCATTTCTATTCATACCAGTTCCTGGCCGCACGTATCGGAATTTGACGCCATTCAAGCGCCTCAATCCTCTGCCTCATTTCCTTCAGTCAGAACCATCCTCAATGAAGTGCGCCGCCAAAAAGGCGAAGCCAAAGTCAGCGTGCGCAAGCCTGTCAAGCAAATAACAATCACAGCACCTCAAGACATTCAAACAGGGATTCAACTCGTGGAACAAGACATTTGTGCCGCAGGAATGATCAGCCGTATGGATTTAAAAGACGGGGAAAAAGACATTAAAGTGGAAATGGAATTGGCAGAAAAAATCTAATATTAAGCCGCCCGCGAAAACCTTGCTTGATCCTTGCGTCCTAATACAATCCCCTCAACACTCAAATCTTCATCAATATCAGGCCAATGAATACCAATCCCACGACCTATCAACTGAAACTTATTTCTCTTCTTTTTAGAAGCATGAAAAAGGCGGGGATAAAAAGCCAAAGGAGCTGAGACTTGGCGTCCGTCTTCCAAGCGAACCCATATATTATCTTTATCAAACCACACATCCACCGCACGATTATTAGAGCCCAAAACGCTCATTCCATTTCTCCTGTATAAAATCTTTGTTCTCTATTATTTTTGTCATAAGCTTGTTCATTTGAGATGAACTCATTCCATAAGCCTCATCTACCCTCACTTCAGGATGAATCCATATTTTTGCATATTCATCACCTTTACTCACATGAAGATGACAAGGCTCTAAGGGGTCCCCCTCATCCGAAAAAAAGAAAAAACGATAACCATTCCATCTGAATATGACTGGCATAGTGACTATATTTTAGTTTATCTCGATTCAATCGCAAAGTCAATATAAATTAACCCAAATTTTTTTGAAAAATCTCCTTCAACTGACAATTTTGGGTTAATACACTGTCTTATCTTTTTTCTCACTCCATATTTTAAAAACCTTTAACGCCTCCTTCCGCATGAACTGTTCCAAAACAACGGATTTCCGATCCTGAAGTTCCTGATAAAGAACAGCATCATCAAAACCAATATCAGCGGCGTCTTGTTGTGTGTTGGCATAATAAATTTTTTTAATGCGTGCCCAATAAATGGCTGAAAAACACATGGGGCAGGGCTCACAACTTGTATAGAGTTCACAGTCAGTGAGCTGAAAAGTATTCAATCGCTGGCAGGCCTCTCGGATGGCCATGATTTCTGCGTGTGCAGTGGGGTCATTGCTCAGTGTGACTTGATTGTTCCCCATGCCCACGATGCGCCCGTCCTGAACCACCACAGCGCCAAAAGGCCCACCGCCATCCTGCACGGACTTTAAGGAAATATCAATCGCTGCTTGCATAAATGATTTGTTCATGGATTTTTGATTGTTTATTTGCGATTTTTTTTTATAAGCGGGCGGACACAGGGGTCCGCCCCTACGACTTTCCTATACCCTGTGTTATTTGCTGCTGATATTTTTCTTTAATATTTTGAGGCCGGATTTGACTTGCTGGTCCGTGAGACAATACGGTGGAAGGAGCCGGACAACCGTTTCAGCCGTACAATTAACGAGAAGTCCGTCTTTTAAGCAGGCAGACACCACTTCCTTGCCGGGCTTATTCAGATCAATGCCAATCATTAATCCCTGGCCCCGCACACACTGAATCTCAGGCATTTCTTTTTGCCATGACATAATTTCTTTTTGAAACAGCTTCCCTAAGACACGTATGCGCGCCAGTTTTTTAGAAGAAAGCGCTTGAAGAACAGCCAAAGCTGCCTGACAAGCCACTGGGCCGCCGCCAAATGTGGACCCATGATCACCTGGCTGCATCAGATCCGCGACTGATGCCTTGGCAATGGTGGCAGCCACTGGAATGCCATTGCCCAAACCTTTGGCTGTTGTCAGAATATCCGGGGCAAATCCGGCAGGCGCAACAGCTGAATTCTGAAAAGAAAACAATGTGCCTGTACGTCCGACCCCTGTTTGAATTTCATCCAAGATCAACAGCAATTTATGTGCCTGACAGATCTTCTTGATTTGTTTTAGAAAACCTATCCCCACGGGATTGATCCCGCCTTCTCCTTGAATAGATTCCAAAAGAATAGCACATGTCCTGTTGTTGAGGCATTTGAGGACAGACGGGATATCCCCAATCTCTGCCGTAGGGAACCCCACAGGCAATGGGCCGAATCCTTGATGAAATTTTTCCTGGCCAGTGGCAGACAAAGTCCCCAGTGTCCGGCCATGAAAAGAATTTTTAAAAGTAATGATTTCGTATCTGGGCTTCCCCTGAACAGGCGTGGTGTGTCCGTAACGCCTGGCCAGTTTAATGGCGCATTCATTGGCTTCTGCCCCGGAGTTGGAAAAAAACACTTTTCCCGGAAATGTCTTCTTGATGAGTTCTTTTGCCAAAAGCTGCTGGGGCTTGGTGCTGTAAATATTAGAAGTGTGCGCCAATTGCTTGACTTGGCTGGACACAGCCTGCGCCACGACTGGATCAGAATGTCCCAGCCCGCACACAGCCAGCCCTGAAAAAAAATCCAAATACTTTTTCCCTTTGTCATCCCACAAACAAGCGCCTTTCCCTTTGACAAAAGTCACAGGCTGCCGCCTATAAGTATTGAATAGATATGGGGTTTCTACAAATATTTTCATAAATTTAAAAAATTTCGCCGGCAAAGCCGGTCAATTTCATCCGCCATGCCTTTTTGGCGGAATAATTTCGCATCCGCAGGATGCCAATTTCCGATAACGAATTATCGCAATATTCTCGTTCCTTTCATTTTTTTCAAACCAGCGCGGCCGTCGATAATATCAATTTCATGCACGCCTTTTTCAATGGCATGGCGGCAGGACGTCACTTTCGGGATCATGCCCCCGGTGATCACGCCCAAGGAAATCAGATCATCAATATCCTTGATATGCAGCTTGGGAATGGTTTTGCCCTTATGATTTAGAATACCGGGCACATCCGTCAAATAAACCAAACGTGCCGCCTTAAGACCCACAGCAATCGCAGAAGCCGCCTCATCTGCATTCACATTCAAAGGCTTGTGTTTTTTGTCTGAGGCCACAGAAGAAATAACCGGCAAGTGTTTTCCTCTTAAAAGAATCAGTAAAAGATCCGGGGATGATTTCACCGGAATGCCCACGCGGCCCAATCCCGGCACAGGCTTGGCCTGCACCACGCCGTCATCGCGCCCGGACAATCCCACCGCGCGCATACCCAAAACACTGAGCTCCCCCACCAGAGTCTTGTTCACCTGCCCGGACAGAACCCCTTCCACCACTTTCATGGAATCATCATCCGTGACCCGCCGCCCTTTGACGAACTTGGGGGGGACATTCATTTTAGACAAGGCTGAAGTGATTTCAGGTCCACCGCCATGCACAAGCACCAATGGCTGGCGCTTGAATTTGGCAGCCACTTCCCTCAAAAAAGCATGGCGCGCGTCTTTGTCAGACAGCAAGCTGCCGCCGAATTTAATCACCCAGACTTTTTTGCGATGAAACATAGACTTGTTTCCTTATTGACGACATGAAGTTTCATTTTCTATTTTTGATTTTAGATTGCCGATTTGCGATTTGAATTCGTTGTAGGGAACGGTCGTGACCGTTCCTTACAGGCCGATTTTTAAATAGCGAATCAAAAATGTCATGGTGTTATGTTTTTCAATCAAAAATTTAATCTGTATTCATCTGCCTTTCAACCTAAAAAAAGTCAACACACTGTCGCCGTATTCTTTTTGACGGAAAATTTCCCATGCAGGGGACAAATCCGTTAACGGCTCCTTTTCATGATGCTGGCCAATGACCCAGGTGCGGGGCCCGGCCAAAGAAGCATGTTCAATGGCCAAAAGCGTCGGCACAGTCAGGGCTAATGGTTTTTTGGACTCATCTTTGTAAGGCGGTCCCATAAAAATGATATCGAATGTTCTTCCCTGCAGCAAGTCAAGATTTTGAGAAGCATCCAACCGATGAACTTCTCCTTTATCGGACAAACCAACAGCCTGCAAATTTTTCTCTGCCATCACGCATGATGTCCGGCTCATATCCACAAACACAGCCTGGCGTGCACCGTTGGAAAGCGCTTCTATGCCCACAGCGCCTGTGCCGGCATACAAATCCAAAAAACAAGTGTTTTGCATGCGGGGACGCAAAATGTCAAACAGTGATTTTCGAATACGCGCCAAAATGGGCCGCACCTCATGTCCTTTGGGCACGTGTTTAATGGAACGCCCACGGGCTGAGCCTGATTGAATACGCAGGCTCATTCGCCAACCACCTGCACAGTGACTGAACGCGTGCGCGCACGATTGTCAAAATCAATAAAAATGATCTGCTGCCACGTGCCGTGATAAAGTTTCCCCTCTTTCACAGGAAAAACCCTGTCCTGCCCCAAAAGGCTTGCGCGCACATGCGCATACCCATTGCCGTCATTCCAGGTTTTATGATGATGATAAGACGCACGGCGCGGCGCCAATTTCTCAAAAGCTTCCTGCAGATCCTTCTTAAGGCCAGGCTCATATTCCACTGTGGTAATGCCAATGGTGGACCCTGGTGAAAAAACAAGCACATGCCCTGTTGTCACGCCGGACTTATGCACGCATGACTCCACCCGGCCGGTGATGTCTATGATCTCGGTTTCCCCGCGCGTGGAAACTGAAAACTCATTTGAATAAATTTTAACCGGCATGTCTGTATCCTCAGAATTAATTTTTGGGCCCGTAAAATATTCTATACTTGGCACGGGCGCACGTTTGTGCACCCCTACAAGTAATCTGTGTCCCCTCGGAAATGAGCGAGGGGTATCAGCATTAATTTTCAGTCTGCTTTACGTATAACAATGGTGCCAGCGATTCTATCGTGCCATCCCTGGCGTCGGTTATCAAATGCAACCCAAAAATAACCAATACCTAGAAATATTAATGAAATATAGTATCCAAGGTATCTTACAATATATTGCCCAGTAGAGCCGGGCTTGCCAGTGCGTGCATCGACAATTTTAGCATTAATTACGAATTTACCCGGTGTGGCTTGATACTTGACCCAAAAAAATATCCAAACAAATGCGGGCAATATCCAACAAATGATGAAATCTGCCCATCCAACTACCAGTGCTGTACTCTTGAAGTAATCCCATCCATAAATTGAAATAAGAATAGGGAAGGTTACTGTGATCAGGAGAACTGAGTCAATTATTGCAGCCCAGGCACGAGGCAAAAATCCGACATATTCTAATTCAGGCAGATTTGATGTCATAGGAACTCCTTGATGCATAACTGAAAAGTCACCGGCGCGGCCGTGTTTGCCGCGTCCGGGGGACTGCCTTGTTGGGCTTTTTAATTTGCTTTCCGTTTAACCATAACTCTGATTCACTTAAATCAATATCATCATTCCATTCAATACCATAACCTCCGAATGAAACAGATACATTGGCAAATAACGAATTGTTTTTAAGGGATGTGAAGGGATCAGATTTTAGAAGAGGAGAGCAATCATAAATTTTGGCGTCCCCTGTCTCAAAGACCACCATTAATTTGTTTTTGGCATAGGGTTTGACATTTATTATTTTGGGGAAATTCTTCATGGTTTATTCTAATCCTGGCAATTTTATAAATTTTTGTGTTTTCCACATTTTTATTAATTCCTTCTGATATTTCTTTGCCCATTCAATAATCAAGCGTTTGGATCTTTGTGGCAAATCGCCTTCTATCATTTCCAATGTTGATATATTAAAAATACCATTGTATTCATTGTAGATTGCATGAAAATGGGGTATTCCATGCTCTTTAAAATAAAGTTTGATAACAATCCCATAAAATCTTGTAATAACTGGCATAATAGCTCCCTTTTATAGGTTTATTGCTAACCATATCATACTTCTTTTGAAACATTAATTCCAAGCAGATAATGTTTACAACCATCTATTTACTGGGACTGTTGCGAAAGTCAAATAGGACGAACTTGTCACCCTTCTCCCGCAAGCGGGAGAAGGTAGCCCGAAGGGCCGGATGAGGGCGGTGTCAAGGAAGAAGAGGAAGGAGAAGAGTCTGATTTAACCAGAGCCCGATGAATTTCATTTAAAACAGCATTTGTATGGATAAAGACATCAGAATCCCAAAACCGGATGACTCTATAACCAAGGCGTTGGAGGAAAGCGGTTCTACGGTTATCACAATCCTGTTGTGACGCATGAAGAACAAGGAGGAGTCAAATGAGCTTTTATGAATACGATTTGGGAACAATGGTGCCGAAGAGCCACGCGTTCCGAAAATTCAAGGACTGGCTGCCTGTGGACCAAGTGTGTGCGGATATTAAAGAATTGGCAAAGATTTGATCCCTTTGCAGCTGAAACATTGCTTTCCTCTTCATTGACACCGCCCTCATCCGCCCCTTCGGGACACCTTCTCCCGCAAGCGGGAGAAGGGTGACGACTGATTTTCCCTCTTATTTCTCTTAAGCAGCCCTAAAAATTTTTTAAGCCTATTTCACAACTGTCCCTGTGTATATTTACTCTTCGGTTACTGGCAAACAGGCTGCCCTAAACGAGCTTCCAATTTTTCCAGCTGATTCTTCAATTTGGCCGGCAGCTTATCACCGAATTTAGCCATGTAGGCTTTGGCGTCAGCCAAAGTTTTCTTGTAGGCTTCAACATCAACCTTCAACAACTCTTCCAAGACAGACTTATCCATATCCAAGCCATCCAAAGTCATGTCTTTTGTTGTCGGCATCATACCAATGGGCGTCTCAACCGCGCCGGCTTTACCGTCAACACGATCGCACATCCATTTAAGCACACGGCTGTTTTCACCGAAGCCCGGCCACATAAATTTACCGTTTTTATCTTTGCGGAACCAGTTCACATAGAAGCATTTGGGAGCCTTGTCGCCCAACTTCTGTCCCATGTCGAACCAATGCTGCATGTAGTCACCGGCGTTGTAACCAATGAACGGGGTCATGGCAAACGGGTCAAAACGCAGGCTCACATTGCCCAGGTCCAACGCGGCAGCGGTCGGTTCAGACGCCGCGGTGGCGCCCAAGAACACACCGTGCTCAAAGTCAAAAGCTTCGTGCACCAGAGGCACAGTGGCTGTGCGCTTTCCACCAAACACGAAAATATCGATCGGCACACCCGCCGGGTTTTCCCAGTCTTGACAGATCACAGGGCACTGAGAGGCAGGCGCTGTGAACCGGCTGTTCGCGTGCGCTCCCTTTTCGCCCGATGCCTGCGTCCACGGATTGTTTTTCCAGTCCGTGCCTTTTCCACCCGGACAGTCGTAACCCATGCCTTCCCACCACACATCTTTGTCTTCTGTCACAACAACGTTGGTGAAAATAGAGTTTTCTTTCAAAGAGGCCAAAGCCATGGGATTGGATTCTTCGGAAGTCCCGGGAGCCACACCAAAGAAACCAGCTTCCGGATTGATCGCATACAAACGGCCATCCTTGCCCTGTTTCATCCACGCGATATCGTCACCAACGGTTTCCACCTTCCATCCGGGAACAGTGGATTGCAGCATAGCCAAGTTGGTTTTTCCGCAAGCGGATGGGAATGCCGCGGCAATGTGGTAATGCTTGCCTTCGGGATTCGTGAAACGCAGGATCAGCATGTGCTCAGCCATCCAACCTTCTTTCTTAGCCACAGCGGAAGCAATACGCAACGCCAGACATTTTTTACCCAGCAGCGCGTTCCCGCCGTAACCAGAGCCGTAAGACCAGATGGTTTTTTCTTCTGGGAAATGCGCGATGTATTTGTCTTCCAATGGAGCGCAGGGCCAGCGGCTGTCTTTCTCCCCTTCGGCCAACGGCTTGCCGACAGAATGCAAACATGGAATAAAGTCACCGTCTTTTCCCAGGACATCCAAAACTTCTGAAGAGACGCGCGCCATGATGTGCATATTCACAACCACATAAGGCGAATCTGAGATCTCAACACCGATCTTAGCGATCGGGGATCCAATCGGGCCCATGGAAAATGGAATCACGTACATAGTACGGCCCTTCATGCAGCCCGTGTACAAACCTGTCATGGTTTTCTTCAGTTCAACAGGATCAATCCAGTTGTTGGTCGGGCCGGCATCTTCTTTTTTGACCGATGCAATGTAAGTGCGGCTTTCAACACGGGCAACGTCGGATGGATCCGAGTTAAACGCGTATGAATTCGGGCGTTTTTCTTCGTTCAGTTTGATGGCCATACCGGATTCAACCATTCGGGCCATCAGTCGATCGTATTCTTCCTTGGTCCCGTCACACAAAACAACGTTATCGGGCTGGCACATTTTTTTGATTTCTTCGATCCAATCATTAAGCTTTTTGTTTTTTGTAAGAGTCATACATTCTCCTTAGTGTTTTGAATATTACCGGTTCACTCAAGGAGTGTTCCCAACATAAGACTTCGTAACAAAAATTCGGATTCTGAGCCGAGTCCAAGCCAAATTTATTTTGTCTGTAGGGAACGGTCGCGACCGTTCCCTACAATAAAAATTTAGCAAAGACGCAAGCCAGAAGCCGAATTTGTAGCCGAAAAGCATACGTTGGACACACTCCAAGGCCGTGCTTAAAGTGTTCCGATCGTGCGCATCTTCTGGTTGAGACATGGGCCTATTGGTTAAAAACCCAGTCCTCTTGTTGCGGTTATGAATGATCCGTTTAAGGAATACGAACAAGGGGGATTATGACGCGGCTAATATCACGTTAACCGTTTTCAATCAATCGAATGAGGTCCAACACCTGACGATGTGCCTCGATTGGATGCCGTAAATTCTTCTCTGGATGCATGATATAGACGTTGCATCGTCCATCCCGCTTTACATCGATAAACCCGGATTCTTCCAAATCTGTGACAATGCTGTGCACCGCCCTCTCCGTAATGCCGACAATATCAGCAATTTCCCTCAAACGGATTTCGGAATTTTTGGCAATGCACAGAAGCACATGAGCATGGTTGGTTAAAAAGTTCCAATGCGAACCATTACGAATTGAGTCTGTCATATAAATTCCCTGTTAGAGATGTAATATATATAATATTTATTCTAGAGTCAAGTGTCTTGAATATAATTACATGAATTATGCTTCTTGTATTAAAATCTATTTTCCAAATTTCATTAGCCCGGATAATTTGCATGATATTGGCGTCGATTTATGTGGGACAAAAAAGTGCAAATGAATTTTTTGGACTAATACCAATGCGGTTTAGATAAGCTGGATTTTTGTAATTGCCCCATTTATGGGGCGCTTTTAACGCATTTATTTGCCTTAAAGAGCCCGACAAATCGGGCAACTACGCTTATCTAAACCACATTGGGGCTAATACAATTAAAAAGGCCTGACCGCTTTAAACGATCAGACCTTTTTGGGAGAAAGCTTCTTAAAGTAGAAAAATGGTGGAGCTGATCGGGATCGAACCGACGACCTCATGCATGCCATGCACGCGCTCTCCCAGCTGAGCTACAGCCCCGTAACTTTCAATTGTAATTTGGCAGTCCTCATCATATCAAAAAATGCATTCTATTTTTTGATGCTTATGATGAGGGCAGCCCCGTAACTTTCAATTGTAATTTGGCCCCTTCCTACAAACAGGGATCTTGCCTAGCGGCAAGACAGTCCTTGAAGTATCAAAAAAACTGTTTTTGTTTTTTTGATGCCTACGCAGAGGACATCCTGCCTTCCGACAATCAGGCACCATGACTAGCGTCATGGCCTTAAATCCTTCTCATTTGCTCACAACAGTTTTTTTATTCCCAAACCAATATTTCTTTTATATCAGCCTGTACCTTTTTAGAAGGATAAATGTCGCCGACAATCTCATCAGGACTGAACCAAAGCTTGATTTCCCGCTCGGCATCAACAGGATCAGCAGAAGCATGGACCACATTCTCAAACACACCCCGTGTCGTAATGCGGCCGTACGCGCCGCGAATGGACACAGAATCAGCTTCCTCTGGGTTGGTCGCGCCGGCCAATACCCGCACTTTACGAATGGCGTCCTCTCCCTTGTATACCAAGGCCATCACACGCTCAAAATTTTTTCCGTAGGGTTTTCCCTGAATATAATCAATCACATCCTTAAAAAAAGGCTTTTCCTTTAAATGACGATAATGATTTTCCGCCAAATCACGGGACACGCGAAGCACTTTGGCCGCCACAATATTGAGACGCGCTTCTGCCAATTTTGTCAGAATATTGCCGGTCAATGATTTCTTAATTCCATCCGGTTTCACAACAATAAGCGTGTATTCTTGTTCGTCTTTCGCCATATAAACCTGCTTTATAAAATGTATTAAGAAACAGAACAGCCGCGGTCATTATCGCAGGCAGGATACATATACTACCATACTCAAGGCAGAGCGTCAAATTTTTCTCTCATCCAGTTCCAGCAAATGCGTCATTAATCTTTTCATGTTTTTGCGGTCAACGGATGCATCAAACAGCAGCCCGGCCACATAATACCCCTCATCCCAGCGCACATGCACCACCTTTGCCTTTAAATTCTCAGAATCTTTCTGATAGCCATAAGGGAGAGAAACAGCCACGTGTTCTCCGGTTTTCAACAGCCAGCGCGTTTCTAGACGCACCCCTTCTGTGGAAATATCAACGATTCTGCCCCATCCATCAACTGAATCTGAATCAATGAAATGAATCATAACAGGAATTGAAACTGACAAGCGTGGGCTCTTCCGTGAATAAATCATACCTTCTCCTCCCATGAAAAGCAAAGGTGATGTCAAAAACAAATCCTAAATTCTAAACCCTTTTGGTGCTTTAAATAAGACAAACCCCGCCTCTACTTCTTTTTGGTCACACGATGCCGAATCAATGCACGGCTCCCTTCTGACACTATCCAGGCATTGTTTTTCCACATGGTGAAACCACTCAATTTTAAATCAGGGTTATGATTAAACACATCCAGCATAAAAGGCCCTTCTTTTTTCCATTTTCCCTTTTGACGCCAAAGCTTCCACAAGAGCTGATTGCGGCTGTCAGCCACCCATAAAGCTTTTCCCTTCCAGGCCAACCCAGCCGGAATAGCCGCAGGGGATGAAAAAGAGTCTATCACTGTCATGTCTTTGGCGTGCTGATATATTTTTCCGGTTCCTGCATCACAGGACCAAAGGTTGTCCCCGTCCCATGACAAGCCCGAGGGAGACGGCCCAGGGGCACGCACACTGGCCGTCACAGACAATTTTTTGTCATTGTTGTGCTGCCGCAAATAACCGTCGGAAGAAGCAGTATACAAATAGGTTTTTCCTTGCACAACAGACACAGGCTGAAAATCAGGCACCTGATAAACCTTAACAATCATCAGATAATCTCCTTCTACCCGCATTCTGGCCAATGACCTCGATTTTTGATCAACAATCCAGACATCATCCTTATTCCCGGACACACTCACCGGATGACTGGCTGTCAATTCATAGATTTGGAACGGGGGTGAAAAAAGATCAAAAAAACCAATACCGAACAAACCGAAAAACAGCACGAGCCCTAAACACACATAAGTGATGGGCAAACGCCACCAGGCTGCAGGGGGAGAAGACGGCTCCACCCCAAAAAAATGAGCGCTGACCCGCCGCACCGCACGCCTGGCCGCCATCAGGAAATCATTGGTATTAAATGGCGGATGCAGGCAGTCATAAGCGCCTGCTGCCATATTTTTCAAGGCCAATCGGCTGTCACATGACGGGAGGTACACGAGCATAGGGGTTGAAGGGATTTTTCTGCGCACAGATTCTTGAAGTTTGATAATAGACGTGTCATCCACCGGGCTTTCTGCCAGCAGCAAAGTAGGCGGGTCTTCATCTATATGCGACAAAGCCTCGTCTATATCTGCAGGGGCAGACACAGACAAACCTGTTGAATGAATTGATTTTTCCAATTCACCCCGCAAATCAGGATCACGAACAATCAGCATAACCTGAGACATACTCAACCCCTGGCGTTTTCAACACGAAAGATGCTATAAATTAATCATATCAAAACTTGTTCAATTTGTGATAATATTTTTGAGAATTTAAATTGACACAAGCCAATCAGGAAAATAAAATGTGTTTATGATTCGCTTCTTGAAATAAAAAACTGCGGATGGATATGATGAGAAATAAACACGGTTAAACCCAATGAGGTTTAGGCAATGAAGTAATTGCCCGATTTATCGGGCTCTTTATAACAAATATCTCCTAAAATAAGCCCCATAAATGAGGCAATGACAAAAACCAGTCTTATCTAAACCGCATTGCGGTTAAACCCGGGATTTTTTATGCCAATAAAACAAGAAACAACAGATTTAAGACAGACGCATCCAAGAACCAGGATGACCCCCCTTAAAATATTTTTTGTTTTCATGGTTGTTTTCATGCGCACACCTGAGGCTGTTAGGCCAGAAGAAAAAGCCACACCTGTGAAAGGAGAAGCGCGCATTGTTTTGCCTTTTGGCTCCATTGCCGTACACAGAGACCAGCCAGACAGCACGCCAGAAGCCCGCCTGCGAACCAAGACATTGAAACTGAAAGCATGCACGCAGGGCATCTTTCATGTGAAGTATGTGCTGATAGAGGACAAAGGACTTATCCGTGCCAAAAAAGTCAAATTGCGTATTAAAAACAAGATCACTTATTATGAAAAACCCTCAAAAAAACTAAAAAAGCATGAACAAGTTCACCGCATCATCAACACAACAGAAGCCAAGCGCATTCAAAAAGAGCTGGCAGATTTTTATGTGGCCTCTGTCAGCCTTCAAGAAGCTGAAAAAATATTTCTGGCCAGGTTCAATGACAAGGTCAAAGAGGTCGAAAAACTGCATCAGGAATGGGACAACAATCACACCTTTCCTTTAGTCCCTAAGAGATAATATTTTGAACATTTGAATTTACAGGGATTTGGCCTTTGTTTGATTATTGTATCTTGGTAATTGGTTATTATTTGGTTATTGTTTCTTGGAATTTGGTTATTTCCGGTTTATCCGGGGTAGGTGAAACACAATAGATTTTTGATTTGTGCTTTTTGAATAACAGACAAAACACCATTTTATGCCTGTAAAAGGTTTTTCCGACATATATCTTGATATTCGAAAAAAATTGCTGCGGTTCAACAGACCGCCTGCCATGACATCCGGGACGCTTGTCAAAGAATCAGCAGATATCACTGAAAAAACACTTCGGTGTCTTTGGTATGACAGGGAACTGAATCTTGAAAATTTAGAGACCAGCAGCCGTCAACAGGTGCAAGTTTTTCATCCCGGCGAATGGAACAGAGGACCAGGCCCTGATTTTATCGGCGCTGAAATTCAAATCAACAAAAAAATTCTTCGTGGAGACGTAGAAATCCATTTGTCTGACCGCAGCTGGAAAACCCACGGCCATGACCGGGATCCTGCCTACAACAATGTGATTTTGCATGCATATCTCCACCGCACAAACACGCCTGCCCGGATCCAATGCCAAAACAAAAAAACAACTGCGTCGGTCTGTTTGGCCGATCGATTGCCAAACACTTACCAAACATCCGATGATTACCCTTTTCAAAGCGCTTCAGGCACAGGGAAATGCCGCCAGGCACTGTCTCAAAATGTTTTGGGATCTATCCTCCGCATAGCAGGAGACGGACGCATCCTGCTGAAAGCACAAAAAATGATTTCTCAGAAAAAACAGGAAACAATGGAGGATCTTTTATACAAAGGACTCCTTGAAGCGCTGGGATATCATCAAAACAAAAAACAAATGGCTTTATTGGCGGATCGTTTACCGTTCGCCTATATAAAAAAATGCGGGAAGCGGTCAAAACCGCTCCCCGCACATGACAAACATTCATTAATAGAAGCCTTGCTGCTGGGCGCAGCCGGTTTTTTGGAAAAGCCTTTGCCGAAATATGACAAACAAACCAATCAATTTTTAAAAAAACTTATCCGCCTATGGAAAAAATTTAAACCAAACGCAAAAGCCCTCCCGCCTATACAATGGACATTACACGGAATACGCCCGGCAAACGCGCCGATCCGCCGTCTTTCCGGCCTGACTCATCTGCTCACAAAACGCCTTTCTTCTGATTCTCCTTTCACCCTCTCTCCAGTGCTCTCCCCTTCTGCTTTTGTTGTCCCTGCAAAAGGGTATTTTGCCCGGCGTTCAAAATGGGGCGGGCGGCCTTTTCACCGTCCTATTGCTTTGATTGGCCCGGCCAGAGCCCAGGCCATTTGGGTCAATGCGTACCTCCCTCTGTCTGTTCATCTGGCCAGACAACAGCATCATATCGAACAAGAATCAAAGCTCCACCAAATCTATTCCAAGCTCCCCTTGCGCGAGCACAACAGCACAGCCCGGCTCATGGCACACCGTTTATTGGGTTCAGAAAGCAACAGGCCATTCTCCCTTAAAAAAGAATACCAGCAGCAAGCCCTCCTCCAACTATTTCAAGATTTTTGCGACATCAAACCCTGGGCCTGCGGCCACTGCGCTCTTCCAAAAACAGTGCAAGCTCATTTCACTGACAAAAATTAACCCAAAATTTTCAGTTGCACAATATTGTCGTCAATGATTGATGTACAAAAAAGTGCAAATGAAAATTTTCCCGCAGGGCTCGGAATGTGGCCGCTATGCGGCCATGTTCCGAGGGGTGACTGCTGTGCGTGCCTGGAGCCTCTGGCGTTTCTCCAGGCGCCCAGGGCGAAGCTCCCTCCCTTCCACAAACAGGGACCATGCCTAGCGGCATGGTGAGCGCTGCGAAGGAAATTTTTCAATTGAAAAATTCGGGTTAGCCGCAATGCGGTTTAGATAAGCCTGGTTTTTGTAATTGCCCCATTTATGGGGCGCTTTTAACGCATTTATTTGCCTTAAAGAGCCCGATAAATCGGGCAACTACGCTTATCTAAACCGCATTGGGGTTAGCCGTAATGCCACCCCACTGAAACCCATGAGATGAGAGAGAATCCATGCGTCAAATACTGGCCCATGCGTAAAAACAACATGTTTTATTGTTTTTATTTGATTACACAGAACGTGATTGCATAAATAACAACAATATGTTATATTTACGTATTAAATAACATATACATGTTAAAATTACACTAACAATGATTTACAAGAGAATACTAGACCTAAAAAACCTAAAATCAACTGCTTTTGTTTTTGGCCCTCGTTTAACAGGGAAAACAACATTATTAAAATCACTTAAATCAAATGCTTATTTTGATTTATTGGATCCTGAATTAGAATTGGCCTATAAAACAACACCCGGTACGTTTTGGCAGCAAATCTCTGCTTTACCTGAAAACTCGCTCATAATCGTTGATGAAATTCAAAAAGCACCGGTTTTACTGAACTATGCACAAATGTCCATTGATCGAAATCACCAGTCTTTTATTTTATCAGGTTCATGCGCCAGAAAATTAAAAAGAGGCGGAGCCAATTTGCTGGGAGGCCGTGCCCTGGATTTAAAACTCCACCCATTGACCTGTGATGAACTGGACGAATATTTTTCAATCTATCAAGCTTTGACCCATGGGACACTTCCAAAGATTTGCTCTCTCATACAGCAAAAAAACACCCCCCTGGCTGTTATGCATCTCAAAAGTTATATCACCACATATATGAAGGAAGAAATACAGATGGAGGCGCTGACAAGAAATCTTGGGGCTTTTCATAGATTTTTGAATGTGGCGGCACAAAGCAATGGACAAATCATAGAATTTACGAATATATCCAGAGAATGCTCCGTGCCATCCAGCACTGTCAAGGAATACTACCAAATTCTGGAGGACACGCTTTTGGGTTTTTTCTTATGGCAATATGACACAAGTGAGAGAAAAAAAGCGCGCCCAAAATTTTATTTTTTCGACTGCGGAGTTGTCCGCGCCATTCAAAACAGGCTGCTAGATCCCCCCACTTCTATTGAGCAAGGGTGTCTTTTTGAAACATGGTTTGTGAATGAATTAATTCGTTTGCGTGATTATATGGGGAAAGAACACCAATTTTCATTCTGGCGTAACCGAGACCATGAAGTTGACATCCTCATTTCCGGGGGGCATGGCCCGATCCTGGCGATTGAATGCAAATCCGGAAAAACAGATATAAAATCCGCCACAGTCAATCATTTCAAAAGTCATTTTCCCAATGTTCCTCTTATTGTGGCTTCATTAACTGACACGCGCCCCAAGAAAACAAATGAAATTGATGTCCTGCCATGGGAATCCGCTCTCACCTTTTACAAGAAAACCACATGAATTCAGCAACACCCTTATATGTCTTCCTTGAAAGCCCTGGAAATTTAAACTTTCCAGATCCTTGTAAAGCATTGGCCACAGTCATTGTCAACGACGCTACATCAATGTTTTTTTTGTGTCTTGGTTATTGGTTATTATTTGATTATTTCCGGCTCGTACGGGGAGTCTTTTGATAACAATTGGATTGTCTTGCGGCGGACAGAAAAGATTTTGGCAATGTTTTTCCCTCAGCGCTTAAGCGCACACACCCGCCGCTGCTGGGGGGTAGCGGCGGATGAATGAGTTCAAATTTTATCCCCACACAATTAAAATCTTTTCAATCTTATTAAACTTATACTTCATATTATAAAAAGTTCATCTTAAGATTCCCTTAAGAAGTTGTAACTTTTTTGTAACATTTTGAAGTATTTTAGGGACACTTATAACTTGCCCCAGTGGTTTTAATTTTTGATATGACTGTGTTTGATGTTGACTTGTACTTCGAGGTTTTCGAGGACAGCGTCTTTGTTTTGCTCCCACCAATGCATGCCGTAAAAAATCAATATGGCCAATAACACCAAAAGTGCTGCTCCGGTCAAAAGGCATCCCTTGAGCCATGAGCCTTTGCTTTCTTGGTCAGGATCCATCACCACCACAGTGCCAGCGATTTTGTCATGCCATCCTTGTTTTTTGGCATCAAAGGCCACCCAAAAAAAGCCCAAAAACAATGGGATCATGGAGATGTAATAAGCAATGTATCTGACGGCAAACTGCCACTTATCGGGCTGTTGAAGAGATTGGGCGTGCACAATCTTCATATGGCACATGATTTTCCCGGGAGTGGCTGATCGGTGCGCCCAAAAAATCAAGATCACAACAGGCGGGAGAACCCAGGCCAATAAGCTGTACAGTGTGGAATGATCGTTCAATAGAAAAGCGAAAGGAATGAGGAGGAAAGAAAACAAGATAGAATCAATCAGTGAAGCCAAAAAACGGATCCAAAAACCAGCGTATGTTATCATACTGTATTAAGTCATGCGTCATTGATCATGCGTAATGAGTTATTGGTGCAACGACTGAGTCCCTTCGGGACAATATTATGAACATTTATATCTTGTGGCTTTTTCTTTCTCTTTTGCCAATCACCGGGGCAGAGCCCATAATGTCCAGCACTTCCCGAAAGCCGTCCACAGCATCTTCCAAAGTGCTTATTTTCTCTTCCTTGACTTGTTCTTTTTCACTTTGCTGCTTAACAAGATTTTGCACCATGTCATTAAAATCTTTTGCCAGGGTGGACATCTCATCACTGCCCGGGAAATTCAATGAGACCTGCATGTTCCCCTTGCTGATCTGCTGCGTCCACATGGAAATCACCTTCATGGGCAGCATCACAGAATTATACAAGTACATGGCCAGCACAATCCCTAAAATACAAGCCAAAAAAATACCCCCCAAAGAAGTGATGCGATTGCCTTTGACCACGCGCATAATCAATTCTTCGGATGCAATGGTGTCCTGAATGGTTTTTTCTTTGATTTCAGCGAGCCGCCGGCGGGCTTCTATGGCCTTGGGAACAAATTTTGCATCCACCAATCGGATAGCGCTCATTCTCCTTTTTTTGTCCACATAGCGGAGAATCTTGTCGCCGATTCTTGACACTTCCTCATGAATGCTTTTCACAGAAGACAAATCTTCCGGCTGTGCTTCACCGGCAATGGCCCATCTTTCCCAGGTGGAAAACTGCTTTTTGATCGTGGCTTCAGTCTGCCGGATCTGAAGCTTTTCCGCGTCATCCTCCAGCATCACATAATTTTCAATGGCGCGGAATTTGCGGTTAATAAAATATTCCATGTCCTGCACCATATATTGCACACGGATGGAATTCCGTCCCATTTGAAAAGCTTTTTCTTCGCGGAGCCCATTAACAAAAAGCCATCCTCCCAATCCGGCGACCAGGAGGATAAACAATCCAAATGAAAAAACAACGCGTCTTTTGAATGACATAGATGTAGTTAAATACTATAAAAATATGATAGAAATTGGAAACCAGAAATTAGAAATTAACAAAAGCGACTAGATTCACTGCGTCTGAATTTCTCATTTCCAACTTCAAATTTCTTTTCTATTTATCTGTTTCCCTGCAACATTTTGAGTTCGTTTCGCACCACTGAGATATCAACGCCTGATTTGGCGTATTTTTTGATCATTCGTTCCAGCAGGGAAATTCTTTCCGTGTCATCTATCCCGCGGGCCACGGTTTTTTTATAAAAGTCCCAGGTGATCTGAAAATCTGTCAAAGACTGGGCCATGCTTGATTTAACGCGCTCAAGCTCTGACTTCGCGTTCTGCACATTCACGCCTTTGTCTTTGTATTTGCCAATAATACTATTGAGATCCTCAATACGCGCTGCAAAAGTGGCGCCTCTTTGTGTCTTTTTGGAATACGCGCGCATGGCGGCCTGATACGCTGCTGTGTATTCCCTGAGAGCCCGCTGTCGCGCGGCTTTGGCCTTGTCCTCAGCGCTTAAAAGCGACCCTTTGCGGGTGGATTTTTTCACATGCCCATGTCGTTTTAATTTTTCCATTTCAGCCAAAAGCTGGTCCCTGTCTTCCTTGACAAAAGCCACTTCAGCTTCTGCCAAGCGCAAAGCAGCTTCTGCGCGGGCCGTGGCTTCTCTTTCTTCTTTCACAAGCTCATCCAGCTCTTCCGTGCCGGGAGCCCTGCCAAACCTGAAAGAGAGCGAAAGTCTGTGTGAATTGCCTGTGTCGCTCATAGCGCCCATGGGAATATGAAACACATAATCAAAAATAATCCCGTTCATTTCATAACCCATGCCCATAGTGATTTGCCTAAAATCCCTGTTGCCAATACCCACGCCGCCGCGAACAGACAACTCCCCGTACCGGCTCATGAGCCAGGACCGCTCAGCGCCCATGAGCAAACGATGATCAGGTGTTTTGTCCAAAAAATGCCGCCGCGTGAGGTCCACAGTGGCGGTGAGAAACGGCGCTTTATAGGAAGCACCGATCCGCGTGACCATAGGCACTTTGTCTTCCTGCACCAACCCAACGTCCGGATGATTCCAATTGGCCAAGGTCAATCCCAATGATAATTTTTTGGAATACCGGTAAAACGCGCCCACGTCCATGCCCAAAGCCCGCGCGGTCCTGCCATTTCGGAACACCGGATCAATCAATCCGGTGCGGTTGCTGGGATTATTCCCTATAAAGGCATTCTGCGTGTCAGCGTTTTCTCCGAATTTCCTTTCCAATGTTTTGAGGGTTAACCCCACTGACAATTTGTTCAAAATGAATTTGTCTATTCCCAAACGCCTCCCATAGCTGAACGAAATGGTTCTTTCTCTAAAAAGATCTTCCACCCTGAATTCCGTAAACCCAACGCCGCCCACGCCCCAGTCAGCATCCTTTTTAATGGGCTGCACATAACCCATAAAGGTCAAACCGGAATTGGTTTGATCTGAAAGTCCCGGAAAAAGCTTGGCATAGTAGGCTGTGATTTCAGGGGATTTGATATTGGGCAAACCGCCAGGATTATAATACAGACAGTGCACGTCATCTGCCCGGCCGGCAAAAGCGCCGGACAAAGCCGCAGGCCGCGCGCCAATGGGAAATTCATCAAAAGCATTCAGCAAAGGGCAGGGAGAAAAGTGCAAAGTGCGAAGTCCGAAGGGCAAAGTAAAAGGCAAAGAACACAAAATAAAAAACAAAAACGCTCCGATTAGACTTTGGCTGATTTTACTGCTTAAATAAAATTTTCTATTCTTCATATCATTTTCCTTTATACCCTTTTCTTTTTCTCCTTGCTTTTCACTTCGCACTTTCATTTAACGACCACCACCGTGCCATTGATGATGAGTTCTTCCCCTTTAAATTCATAGATATATACCCCGGCCGGTACCACATTGCCGCCGCTGTCTCTGCCGTCCCAAACCATTGAATCAAAAGTCGGGATATGCGAAGGCGCTGGTTTGATATCAGAGATTTCACCGCCGGCGCTGTCAAATATTTTGCCATATATGGTGGCCAAAGAATTGTTCTGAATCACAAAAACCACACTGTCATTAATACCATCTCCATTGGGCGTGAACAAACGCGGGGTGACATCCGCTTTAACAAGCGACCAAGCCGGCGCCTGTTGTGGCTGCAAGGCCTGTGTTTTTTCACCGCTCACCCGGGGCACGCAAAACACAAATATTAAATTCACCAAAATCAAAAACGTGGGTGTGTGCGCTATTATGGTATTTATATAAGTCATGGAACTCCTCTCTTTATTGTCATTCACCAATAACAAATTACCGTGTCTTTAATCGGGCGGGGCGACCCCGACCCCACAACAATTGTTCTCCTGACCGGGCAGGGGATTCGTGCAACAATGATTTTTCTCTTTGCTCTATGCCCTTTGCCCTTTGCTACTCTACATATTATATATATGCAACTATTTGGCCACAACCACTGTTCCATTAATTAATTGGCCGTCCCCTTTGACCTGATACACGTAAACCCCGGCCGGCACCACATTGCCTTGTTTGTCTTTCCCGTTCCATATCAGAGTATCAGGGGTGGGAGCGCCAGCCCCGCCAGGCTGCAAATTGGCCACGTACCCGCCTGATAAATCAAATACTTTTCCTTCTATTAAAGCGCCATTGGGGTTTTCAAGCACAAAGAAAACCTTGTCATTG
>JANQER010000288.1 GCA_028278255.1 Elusimicrobiota bacterium
GTAATCCACTCCGCTGATATTTCTGGTTTTTTGTGTGATTTGGCCTTTGTTGTCATAGGCGTATGTGTGCGTGCCGCCGGGGTCTGTGACGCTGGTGAGTTTTCCCACGGCATGGGCAGGCGCGCCGCCTTCGTCATAATAGTATGTTGTGACGCCATCACCAGTTTCTTTTGAGCTTAACCGGCCTAAGTTGTCATAAGTCATAGCGCTGATTTGGTTTTTGGCGTCTGTTTGGGTTTTGAGGTTTCCGTTGGCGTCATAGGTGTAACCCCAAGTTCCCATTTGCGGGTCTGTCATGGTTATTTTTCGTGACAAGGTGTCGTATGTAATGATCGTGGCTTGGGACTCGTTATTCGTGATACGTGTTAATCTGCCGAGCGTGTCATATTGGTAATGGGTGGTGTAAATTTCTCCGTTGTTGTGTTCTTTGACTTGGGTGATGCGGTTGTATGCGTCATGGATGTAGTCTTTGTTATGTCCGTTGGCATCTGTGATGGTTTTGGTCCATCCGTTGTAATTTGTGGTTTGGGTGGTTTGGTCCGGATTCGTGATTTGGGTGATGCGGCCCAGTTTGTCATAGGTGTATGTGGTTTTGGGGGTGTCTGCGGGCACTGGGGTTCTTTGGTCTGAGAAACCTGTGAGGAATGAGGCATATTCTTCTGTGACTTGGCCTTTGTTGTTGTATGTTTTTTCGCCTATGACTGTTTGGTATCCGGCTTGGGCGGGTTGTTTGGTTTGGATGGCGCGGCCAAGTCCGTCTATGAATGTGTAGGTTTTGAGCACGTCCCCGCTTTCATGCCGGATGCGGGTTTCTTGATACAGGCGGTGCGGGGGTGTGGTGTTGATGTTGTATTGATAAGCTGTTGCGGGCTGCGCGTCTGTGTCATTGGGGCCTATGACTTTTGTGAGCCTGCCATAAGCGTCATATTTGTATTGCGTGGTTTGGCCATTGATGCTGGTGTGGGTTTTGATTCGGCCGGTGTCATAGTAGTAGTCATAGGTTTCTGTGTGGTTGAGCCTGCCGGGTCCTTCATCGTATATTGTTTGAACAGGGTATTGGCGGTATGTGCTGTCATAGGCGGTCTTGGTTTTTGTGCCAAGGGCATTTGTTTTTTCCGTGAGGTTGCCGTATGCGTCATACGCCATTGTGACAATTGGGTTGTCGCCGGTGTTGAGCCATGTTTCGATTTTGGTGACAAGGCCTTTTAGGGGGTAATTGGTGTAATGGCTGTGTCCGTCATAGCAGTACCAGGTTCGGGACACAACATTGTTTTGGGCATCCATAACGCTTTGGTGCGAGGGGTATGATAACAGGTGGTCATTGGTGTTGTACGCGTATTCCGTGATGGTTCTTTTGTCATCCGCAGGATCTGCAACGTCCCCGAGAGCGCGTTGTTCTGTGATGCTGCCGTATGCGTCATAAACATATTCCACGGCTGTGTGTGTGTTGTCCTGGTATTTGTCCACGCGCGTGATGTGCGGGAAGTATACGCCCGGATGGGGGTCTGTGATGCCCCAGGATGTTTGGGTTTTGGCGAGCTCTGTGCCGTCTGCTTTGTGCATGCTTTGTTCGTGTATTTTGCCTTTGCACACATTGATGCTGCTGCCGCGTTCGTACGTGCTTTGGTTTTGGTGGAATTTGGTGATGGTGTACGTGTTGTCCGGGTGAATGGTTTTGACTTGGGCGAATCCGAGGAATTCTTTTTTGTGGGCCGGGTCTCTGTCATAGAGGCCGCCGGTGTATTCGTATGCGGTGGTGACTGTACGGCCCATGCCATCTGACATGGCAAGGCTTGCCGCCACTTTTATGGGAAAAGGCATTTGGGGTGAGTGATTGTTTTGTAAGGCGTATTGGATATCTGTTGTGCCGCCCAGTTTGTTGGTGATGCGCGTGAGTTTTTTGTCAGCTGCTTGGGTTCTGAGCATGTTGTCTTTGGGCGCTGGATACCGGGCCTGCAGGATGTCTGTGATGCCATCCCCATTGAGGTCTAAGAGCCTGACGCCTTCATCCACAACAGTGTTGTTGTGCCACCCGGCCAGCCGTTTGGCTGGGATATAGCTGTCATTTCTTTGCCAGCCTTGGCCCGTGTTGAGCCATGCGCTTTTTTGTTCGCCTGATCCGCCTTGTAAATATTGCACCATGTCTATCCGGCCGTCTGTGTTGATGTCCACCAGCCTGACACCCGCATCCACCCAGTTGTTGTTGAGCGCCGTGACAAACGGCAACGGCGGATTCCAATTCGAAGGCGCTTCTTCCCATCCTTCCCCTGTGTTGAGCCAGGCTTTGCGGGTGCTCCCCTGGCCTTGCAGAATGTCTGCCAATCCGTCATTGTTGATGTCTGCCAATTGGCACCCCATGTCTATTGTGACATCTGTATTGACCCCGAATTCTTTCCTTTCTGTAAAGAAGATTGGCGGCTCCCATTTCGGCGTTTCCTGCCATCCATTCCCTGTGTTGAGCCAGGCTTTTTTTTCCACAACCAGCGGATAGCCGTTTATGTATTTTATGTGGCTTTTGACGAGATCAGGCTGTCCATCCCCGTTGAGGTCTGCCAGCCGCGTGCCTTGGTCATGTTCTTGTCCCATATTTTTCCGGGAGATGAATATTGTCGGCGGGGTCCACTGGGACGGCGCTTCTTCCCAGCCTGTTTTGTTGTTGAGCCAGGTTTTTTGTGTATACGCATTGCTTTGCTCCGCATAGATCCCCTGCAGGATGTCTGTGTATCCATCTCCATTTAAGTCTGTCAGGCGCACGCCTTCGTCTGATGCTATGTAACCCGCTTCCCGGGCAATGAGTCTGACCGGCGGGATCCAGTCATTGTTTGGCTGCCATCCCTCCCCGGTGTTGAGCCAGGCTCTGGTTTTGCTTGAATATCCCCCGCTGAGATGCTGCACCGCATCCACCAGCCCGTCTCCATTGACATCGGTAAATCGTACGCCTTCGTCTGTGCTGAGGTGATCATAGTGGCCATAGACAATTTCCGTGGGCAGATTGTATGCTGTGGTTTGTGTGACATTGTGATTTGTTGGGTTGTAACTGAATGTTGTGTTATGGCTGCTGCTCCCGGGTTGGCCGTGTTCTTTGATTTGGGTTAAATAGCTTCGGTTGGATGTGTCTTGTTCATAGATGAATTCGTATTTTCGGTTCTCATTGGTTTGTTGGCCCGTTGTGTAGATTTTGATGTGTTTGAGCCGTTCCCCCATGATTTGTTTTGTTCCTGCGCTGTAATCAATTTGGTGGTCCGGCCGGGCTTCGTATTCAAATGTGATGGTGTTTGTGGCCGGTAGTCCATTGGTGTGTTTGGTGTATTCTATGCGCACAGGGATGTATCCCATTCCAGAGCCTGCGCCCGGCGCCGGCTGCGGCGCGCAATTCGTGCCGCCTCCGCAGCCACCTCCACTTCCTCCGCTGCCGCCACCCAATGGTGGATTGTATATGAATTCCATGGAATTGCCATTGGGGTCTGTGATCTTACATAAACCCCAGTATTGGTATTCACTGCCTTTGGCCACAAGTCCGTAAAATGTGTATTGTTTCCCGCTTTTGTCCCAGGCTGTCCATTCATTGGCGCTGAGCTTTTTGAATTTGATGAATGCTGTTTCTATTTGGGCGCGGTATTCGCCTCCTCCTATGGGCACCAGTTCCTGGCTTTGGCCGTTGAGCGAGAAAATGTATGTGTCATTGTCATTGTATTGGGGGATGCCGTTTTTGGCGCTGCGGGAGATACTGCCTACGCTGAGGTCCCAGCCCATGCCCAGCCAGCCATTGCCGGCTTGGGAATTATAGATCAGCTTTAGGTCTGGCTGCATACCGTTGCGGCCGGGCAGCACATTTATGGGATACGCGTATGTGAAAGCGCCGGTGAACAGGCTCACGCTTTGGCTGCCGGTGGGCGTTAAATTGCCGGGGTTGGGGCCGGTTTTTTCTGCGGCATGGATTAGTCCGGTGTGTAATAAACAGAATATTGTTATTTGTAATAGGTTATTCGTTATGGGTAATTGGAAAAAAGGAAAAACCTGTTTTAAAAATGGTTGTTTTTTCACAGCTTCCTCCATCAATATCCTTTGTTATTGTATCACTTGTTTTATTTTTTTGATCTCGTTTTTTAGGTTTTCTATTGCACGCTGCTGGGTTTTGATGGCTTCTAATAAAACCGCTGTGAATTTTCCGTAATTGACTGCTTTGTTTCCATTGCCGTATGTCACGACTAATTCAGGGAAGTTTTCTTCTACTTCCTGCGCTATTAATCCCAGTTGTGGTTTTTTCCAGGGCTTTTCTCTTTTTTCT
>JANQER010000317.1 GCA_028278255.1 Elusimicrobiota bacterium
GGGCGAAGCCCCCCTCCCTTCCGACAAACAGGGACCATGCCTAGCGGCATGGTGAGCGCTGCGAAGGGAATTTTTCATGGCGCACGAAAAATTCGGGCTAGTCGAACACAGCTTTTTCACCAAATTTACCATGTTTTTTTGTGGTTCCTTTATATTTTTGAATAGAAATCCTCAAACACCCCATAATATTTCAAATTGCAATTTGCAATATGAAAATAATTGATGTAAACTATAACCATGAGAGACCTCTATGGCTTAAAACCTCAAGACCTTTTGATTCTTATTAAGATGCTGATATGGGAAGCAAAGCCATACCGGCTCCTGGACTTATCCGCTGAACTGGGGCTTTCCCAATCTGAAATCAGTTTTGCTTTGGAAAGGGCTAAAAATGCACATCTGCTGGATTCATCTAAAAGAAAGCCCATCAAATCCGCCTTGGCGGAATTCCTTATCCATGGACTAAAATATGTTTTCCCTGCTGTTCCCGGACCTATTGACCGTGGCATTCCCACGGCTCATTCCGCACCGCCTTTAGCAAAACAGATTATTTTTGACAAGAATGACCAGATCGTATGGCCTTCTCCAGATGGAAAAGTCCGCGGACAAACTGTTTCCCCCCTATACAGTTCTGCAACTTACGCCGCTCAAAAAGATCCCAAACTCTATGAGTGGCTTTCTCTTTTAGATGCCATCAGATTGGGTCGCGCCCGGGAAAGAAAAATAGCTGCTGAGGAAATAAAAAAACGGCTTGGTTATACACATGTCGAATAAACATATTGAAATGCTGGTCATGGTGGCACGTGGCCTTAAAGAGTTAAAAGACAAGGTGGCTTTTGTCGGCGGAGCGACTATTGGATTACATATTGATGATCCGGGAGCGCCGCAAATCCGGTTATCTGATGACATTGATTGCGTGGTGGAAGTGACCGGTCGGGTCGATTTTTATAAGTTGGATGAAAAACTTTCAGAGTTGGGGTTCAAGCATCCTACACTGGGACAATCTGGGTCGATTTGCCGACGTGTGTACAATGGAATTCTCGTAGACTTCATGCCCACGGATGAAAACATACTCGGATTTAACAACAGATGGTACTCGGGAGGATTGAAGAACGCCACGAACCACCTTCTTCCAGATGGCCAAACCATACGGATATTCACGCTTCCATTTCTTCTGGCAAGCAAGACTGAGGCCTTTTTAGACAGGGGCAAAGGTGATTTCGTAGCAAGTCCTGATATTGAAGACATTGTTGCCATCTTAGATGGTGCCGGCCAGGCAAAAACCAGTATTCTGGCCGCACCGAAAGAAGTGAAAGAATATTTAAAAAATCATTTTTCTCTATTTTTAAAAAATGAGTCGTTCATAGAAAGTCTTGAAGGACATGTGACAAGTCCGGTTCGTGCTAAAAGAGTCAAGAATCTACTGATTGAGATTGTCAACTCTACCGTATCACCATAAACTTATGCGTTATTCTTTTTCCTGCGTCTCCATTTCTGGCTTCAATAACAGCCACATACGTGCCTGTGGCCATGTTTTGCGTGTCATATGACACTTCTTGATAGATCCCGCCATTGGCGCCAATCATCAATCCTGTGGACTCTGTCTTTGATCCCACCAAATTCCCGACAAGGTCATATATTTGGACTTGCACAAAATCCGCCATGGCACTCTCAAGACGAAAAACAACCGGTTGAGGCGCCTTTGCCGGATTGGGGTAAGAATAAACTTCCCCAACCGGCAAATCAGCACCCAGCGGTGCCTGGGGAACTTCTACCACTGAAAAAATAGAAAAATGATCCACATGTCCAATCACACAATTGTTTTTTTCATCTACTTTTACATCTCTTGACGGCAGCAAATCCCATTCTTTTTCTTGTTCATTCCACCAAGCCATGCCAAGCCGACGAACCTCTGTCACCTGGGACGGATCAAAAGGGATTGAGATTTCAACTGGCTGAGAAAATTTGTACCCATGCTCATTTCCAACAACACAAAATTCCACAACTTCACCGGCCAACTTAACCTCTTGTGTGTCCCCCGACGGAGCCGCAACAGTGGAAATACGGATGGATTCTTCCTCTTCCAATACCCCAGGGTCAATGGACACAGAAGCCCCTTGATTGTTTTGATCTTCAATAATGCCGCCATTTGGACCGATTGTTGAAATATGCACGGTCTGTTGTTCCACCAGCACATAGATGTTTGTTGTGTCTTCTTTTCCATTGGCGCGTGCCACACAGGTTAAAGTGTGCGTACCTGCTGCCACTGCACTGGTGTCCCATTGCACATGGGCATATGTAATACTGGTCACACTGCCACTGCTTTGAAACGGCGCCAGTTTAGTGGTTTGTTCTTCTTGGCGTACACCATCTATATAAAGTTCCACATCTGGACTATATTCTGTACCACCGATTGTGACAGTGTGCACACCTTTCCCAAAGAACCCCACTGTCTCTTTTACTGTGTCTCCTGATTTTGGTTTCATGATTGTGGATGTCAGGGTTTCTATGACAGGGACTTGCCCTCCTCCTCGTGCATGCTCCACCAACACATATATCTCTGTTGTTTCTTCTTTTCCATTGGCACGTGCCACACATGTTAATGTGTGCGTGCCCACAGACACTTCACTGGTGTCCCATATAACTCGTGCCTCTGTAATAGCAGTCACACTTCCACTGCTTTCAACTGGGTCCAATATCGTTATCTCTTCTGTCTGGGGTATGCCATCTATATAAAGTTCTACTTCCGGATGATACGTGACACTGCTCCCTGTGACAGTGTGTATCCCCTTTCCGAAAAACTCGATAGTCCCTTTGACCACTTCACCTGCCTCTGGGTTGATTATATTAGACAATAAAGACTCTGTGGCTTGTATACTTGCTTGTGTCCCTTGAACGGCTTGACCAGTTTTTGAGCTCATGACATCTATTGGTGGTCCAATGATTGGATCATCTATTCCTCCCCATTCTTCTTCTACTTCCACAAAAATGTAGGTTGTTTCACTTATGCCATTTGCCCGTGACACACAAGTCAACACATGTGAACTTTTTGACACTTCAGTTGTGTCCCATATCACACGTGCATGTGTGGTGTTAATCACATGTCCATTGTCCTGCACTGGATCCAGTATAGTGATCTCCTCTGTTTGACGCACACCGTCTATATAGAGCTCCACTTCTGGATTATACTCTGCCCCACCTGCTGTCACGGAATGAACTCCCTCGCCGATAAATTCTATTGTTCCACTGACCACCTCACCATCTTTTGGGTTGATGATGTTAGACAATAAAGACTCTGTGGCTTGTATACTTGCTTGTTCCCCTTGAACGGCTTGACCAGTTTTTGAGCTCATGACATCTACTGGCGGTCCAATGATTGGATCATCTAGTCCTCCTCCCTCTTCCCTCTCAACAAAAATATGTGTTGTTGCGCTTTTGCCATTTGCGCGTGATACACAAGTCAACACATGCGAACTTCTTGACACCCCAACGCTGCCCCACAACACACGCGCGCGTGTGACATTGGTCACAATTCCACTGCTCTG
Organism: Elusimicrobiota bacterium; assembly: GCA_028278255.1. GTDB lineage: Bacteria > Elusimicrobiota > Elusimicrobia > FEN-1173 > FEN-1173 > JANQER01. The sequence continues at coordinate 3,543 of JANQER010000317.1, forward strand.
GACTGGATCCAATATAGTGATCTCCTCTGTTTGACGCACACCATCTATATAGAGTTCTACTTCTGGATTATATTCTGCGCCACCGGCTGTCACAGAATGCACTCCCTCAGCAAAAAATTCTATTGTTCCACTGAGCACCTCACCATCTTTTGGGTTGATGATGTTTGACGACAGGGTTTCTGTGACTGAAGTCCCCTGCGCTTCTGCTTTCACAAAAAAACCCATTGTGAAAACAAATAGTAATGATAAAAAGGTTCTTGTTTTATTCATAATTTTCCTCCCTGTTTTTATAAATGACAAACTGTTGTGGCCCTGACAAAAATCCTGAATTTTGTAATTGCCCAATTTATTGGGCGCCTTTGAACTTTCATGATGATTTAAAACGCCCGATGAATCGGGCAACTACAGAAACGCCAAGGGACAATCCTTTATTGAAAGCGAAATGTCAATGTGATGTTTTGCTGCGCCTGCTCCCCGGCTTCCCGCAAAGATGAATCAAAAGCTTGAACAGAATAATCAAGCGTGTGATTTCCTGACAACCGAATACCAATTCCAGCAGACATGCTGCTCCAGCCACTCATAGAACTCTTCATGGGATGTGAATATCCTCCTCTGAGAGCCAGTCTGGATCCCACTGAAAATTCAGCCCCGACTGAGAATTCATTCTGGCCATTCTCTTTTTCATGCGAGAACCCGCTTGTCACAGAAAGAGAATCCCCAAATTTATACGCACCTGAAAAACAAAACCGGGTGGGAAGCGGGGATGTGCCTGAACCCAGCTTAAGATCTGATCCTATATTAAGAACAGACAGTCCAAACACAAGCGGCTGATTGACCAATTGGTATTGCACCCCAAAATCCGCTGCCAACACATTGGACTGCATTGTCCCAGCACGATACTGAAACCTTTTCAATTGAAGGCCCAAAAGAATCGGCGCAGTCCCGCCAAAAGCAACAGAACGGCTCATGCCCAGCCCAATCATAGATTCTTCTGCCCTGAATTCACCATTTGTTTGCCCAAGGGAATCCCGTCCCACAAACGTACCAGCATCCAGACGCATATAATTGAAAGAAAACGTTGTGTTCCACTTTTGAGCCGGATAAGCAGCGCCCAGGAGTGACAAATTCGTATCCGCCAATAAAGACTGATATTGTGTTAAAACCTCCATATGTGACGTGTGCAAACCAGCTGGATTTAAGCCTTGCGCATTCAACCCTTGCAAAAACCCGCTGTTATTGCCCAAAGCATTGCTTTGAGCCGTGGTCTGCAATTGCGGCAAGAGAAGAACATTTTCTCCTCTCGCATAAACCGCTGTGACAGCCATCACACAAAAAATTAAAAATGATTTTCTTATCATAAAGACACCTCCTTAAAAATAAATTCCCCCTGTCTTCCATGTCTCAAAGTGCTGATCATTTTGAAAACATTCTTTGATCACTCACAGTATAGACTGCTGACATGAAATGATTGTCAGACAAAAATGAAATATTTGTGAAAAATTTGAAGGGAAGAAAAAGGGAAAGAAATAATTAAAATTCTTGACAGGCAACTGTTTCAATGTTGTTGAAAAAACGATTTGTCTATTGTACAATTAAATGTACAAAATATAGGGAGGGTTTTATGAACAGATTACATTTAGACCAAGACATACGGCCGTTGTCTGAGTTCCGGGAACGGGTGGCCTCTATGATACAGCATGTGCATAGAACCCATCGACCTATTGTGATCACACACCACGGCAAAAGCACAGCGGTTCTGTTGGACGTTGGGGAATACGAATCTTTACTTGACAGAATAGAACTGGTTCAAGATGTTCGTGACGCAGAAATGCAAATTTCAAATCATGAAGGGATCCCCCATGAAACAGCAAAAAAAACTGCGTTAAGCCGCATAAAAAAATGAAAATCATTTGGTCCCCCCGTGCCATAGAGCGTGTTCAGGACATCTCTGATTACATAGCCGCTGACAGCGGAAAAGCAGCCGCCAAATGGATTGAGTCTGTTTTCAAAAAAGTGCGTTCATTAAAATATTTCCCAAACGCCGGGCGTGTGGTCCCGGAAATTAAAAAATCAAATATAAAAGAAATCTTCCATGGCGAATATAGGATTATTTACAAAACATTTAAGTCGCATATTGCCATTTTAACCGTTCGTCACGGGAAAAGAAGGTTTTCACTGTTTGATTAACCCTAATAACCGGGAACGGTTTACTCGGTGAAGAATTTATACCCTTGCCCTTTCAGGGTTTGGATGCAGGCGCCATAAGGGGTGATTTGATTGCGAAGATTTTTGACATGGGCATTCAGGGCATTGTCCGTGACAATTATTTCGTCATTCCAGAGATGAGCCACAATATAATCACGCGTTAAAACATGGTTTTTCTTTTTCATAAAAAGCAGCAGCAATTCATATTCTTTTTTCCTTAAATTAATGATCCGGCCGGCCACCCGCACTTCGCGCTTTTTCATGTCCAATGTCATTTTTTTATAAGCTAAAACATCAATAAAACCTTCATCCGGCCTGGATCGCCGGATCAAGGCCTGCACGCGCGCCGCCAGTTCATCCGGCGAAAAAGGCTTGACCAAATAATCATCAGCGCCGCCGCGCAGCCCCTGCACCTTGTCTGCGTCTTTGCCAAGAACCGTTAACAAAATAATAGGCAGCCGCGCTGTAGAAGCCTCCTGCCTTAAAATTTCCACCAGCCGAACACCGGAAATCCCGGGCAGCTGAATATCAGAAATCAACACGCAGGGATTCTCATCCGCGATCAAAGGAAGCGCTTCTTCTGATGTAGAAGCCACAAACACCTGATAACCATGCTTAATAAGCACTGACCGGATCACACTGGCTGTGCCGGCATCATCTTCCACCACAACAATTTTTTCTTTCATCGCAAAACCTCCCCGGATAAACCGGAAACATAAAGAGAAATAACCAAATTCCAAGTAACAATAACCAAATAATCACCAATAACCAAGAAACAATAAGCAAACAATACTCGAATCCAATATACAAAAGAGAAGCACTGATTTCAAAATTGGCAATTGTCTCTTGGTGATTGAAATTTGTTTGTATCTTGGAATTTGGTTATTTCCGGATTATCCGCTCACCGGAATTGTCCAATAAAAAGTTGTTCCTTTTTTCATTTCAGATGACACACGGATCTGCCCCCCATGCCCTTCCACCAAGGCTTTCACAATCACAAGACCCAGTCCGGTTCCCTGCAAAGGCTTGAAATGGGGATCAATCGATGACACTGAGCTGAACTTGGTAAACAACCCAGGCAGCGCTTCAGGTGAAATGCCGATCCCTGAATCTCGTACAAAAAATTCCACCTCGCCTGACCCGCGCACATGCCCGGCCCCTAAACAAATGGTTCCGCCCCGCCGCGTAAACTTAATGGCATTGGACACCAAATTCGTAAAAATCCGATGGAGTTTTTCCTCATCCGCCTCAATCATAGGCACATCAGACGGACAATCAACAGTCAATTCCACGCCCTTTTCACATGAAAAAGCATGATACAAGCCCGCAATATCCTGCATAATTTTTTTGGGGGACAATGGATTTTTGTCATAAGAAAGACCCTTTTCTCTCATCTTGGCCAAATCCAAAATATTATTGACCATGGTGCGCAAACGGTCTGCACTGGAAAGAATAATGTTGACCACTTGCTTTTGATTGTCTGTCACAGGGTCATAATCCCCTGACAACAGCATTTTGGATGACATGCTGATAGCGCTCAAAGGATTCCGCAAATCATGAGACACTGTGTGGATAAAACCATCTTTCAACTGATCAAGTTCACCCAATTTAACGACCATGTGGTTGAATTCTTGGGCCAACTCCCCTATTTCATCCTGCCGATCAGACGGGATAAAAGCATTGCGGTCTCCCTGGCTGGTCCGCTGAATCCCATTGATCAACTGTTGAATGGGATGCGACAGGTTGCGCGCTGCCATGGCTGCCAGCAATATGCCCAAAACAAAACAAATCAAACTCACGCCAAAATACCGTTTGGCAATATCCTGCAAAGCCAGGCGCACATGCCGGCTGATGTGGTTCATGTCATAGGCAATACGCACTTCCCCGATCACACCATTGCCGGTTTGAACAGGCATTGCATATTCCAAAACACTTTTTCCCTCCCGCACAAAAGACCGGCTAATGCCTTTTCCCAAATCTTTTAAAAAATCCTCATTCTTCAGTTTTTGCCCTTTTAACCGCACATCTGAATGCGTGACAATCTGCTGATCTTTGTCCAGAAAAAAAGCCCACAAAACCTCTTGGGATTTCTTGAGCCCGCGAATATAATTCATCAAAACAATTTCATCTGCAGACAAAATGGATTCTTGACAAACCAATGAAAACCGATGCATGTCATCCCAACGCGCCTGCTCACCCTGCTGCTGCAAATAATTTTTTTCAACAAAAAACAAAGAAAAAAAGAACACACTGAAAACAAAAAACACAACACCGCCAATGACCAAAGAAAACCGCAAAAACAGTTTCATGGGGTCATCCCCATTTCCCGGCGCACCCGGTCCAAAGCCCGGCGCGTAAAATGATTGTGCGGGTCATATGTCAGACTTTTTTCAAAATGCTTGACTGCATTTTTTAAATGACCGTCGGCATAATCCAAAATCCCCAAAGTATAATGATGCTGGGCTTTTTTAGATTGGCGCGCAGAAACAAATGAAGCAGACTGCTCTTTTGACTGCACAGTCCTTTTTTTGTCAGCCGCAAGATTTTTCTGGATTTTCTCAAGCGCCAGCAAAGCTTCTTCATGCAAAGGATCTATTTTCAAAAGACCCAGCCAGTTTTGAGCCGCCTCCAGCCACTGGTCTTGCTGCATATGTTTTTTGGCCAAGCTTTTGTATTCTGCCACAGCTTTGTCCCGTATCCCCTGCTGCAGTTTTTCCTGAGTCTTCTCCATTAAACGCAATGCCTCTTGATGCGTGGGAGACAACCCCAAAAGCTCTTTGAGCAGCAGCACAGCCGCTTTGGCCTTTCCTTGGCGGTATTTGACTTCAGCCGATGCCATGAGCTGAGCCATTTTCACTATTTTTTGCGCTTGTGCCTGATTGTCCCTTGCCCGGGACAAAAGAAACTTCAACCGCTCATCAGTCGGCGCCAAAGACAAAGCCTTTTCCCATTCTTCAACAGCCAAACCCCACTCTGAATTACAAAACGCAATATACCCCATGACCCGGTGCATATCCTGAACATCCAAAGCCAGTCCAGACTGAACAGAATCATGCAAACTGCCGCACAAGGAATGAAGATAATCCTTGATCTTTTGACTGTCCTCATCCCGGCCCAAAGACACCTCAAACATAATATCCACGCCGCGGCAAGCCCTTAACAGAGAAGCTGGGTTCTCTTTCAAACTCTGACTGTAAGCTGCTTTGAGTTTTCTCAAAGCGTCTTCCATTTGCTGTTTCCTCACCTTTAAAAAATCCTGGGCTTTGTCCACCATGTTCTGCAAATTATCCAAAGTGGCATATTTCTGCTCCTCTTCCTGCCTGACCAGCTTTTGACCGGACAAAAGCAAATAACTTTGAATTTTTTGGTCCTCAGGGTTAAAAACGAGCGCCCGGGAAAAACAGTCAATGGCTGACACAAAATTATCCTTTTTAAAAAAATGAATCCCTTTTTGATATAGAGACTCTGCCGAATCCCCTGCAGCGTACAAAGGACAAACAGTCATGCCAAACAAACCCAGACATAAAATCAAAAATATCTTTTTCATGGAATTTCTATGTCCTTATGTTCTTTTTGAAGAAGACGATTGGTTTCCTGCAGCCGCCGCAAAGCCTTGCGCAGTCCAGGATCCAAAGACACGGCTTTGCCAAATTCCACCATGGCGCGTGGATAATCCTCGCGCCGCAGATTCATCATGCCGCGCTCATAATACTTTTCTGCCAAACTGCCGAACCGGAAAACAAGCCCCACATGATGCGCATCGCCTAAATCTGAAAACCCAGTGTAAGCATAATTCATTTCCACATCCCAGGCTTTAATGCCCAACCCAAATGAAAACCCATTGCCATCCTCTTGCCTTGAATCGTACCCTGCACGGAAAAAAGCCGTGTCACGGGCCCGGTACTCCACGCCTGCCCGAAAACCCATGTCACTGTTCTTTGGCAAAACCAGATCCAAATCCAGAGTAAAACTTTTATAAAAAGGCTGCACAGCCAGGCCCAAGGCTGTTTCCTGCGGCAAATCCTGTTTTTCCCTGACAAACTGCGGCTGATTGCCCCAATTTCTAAAAGACAAACCTATCTGAGGAGAACTGTTCCCCCAATCAAAAGGGACCCGATACAAAAAACCAATATCCAGGGCCTGGGCTTTGGCTGTGGCATGGGCCAGCTTTTCTGTGGCGTGTTTCACACGAATCCCACCCCAAAAACAAGTCCAGAATTTTCTGCCATAAGCCGCATCCACTGCTGTGTCTTTGGCCTCCAAAGAGCTTGTCTTAAAACCAGATGCATCATACCCCGGGATCTGTCCATAAGACAAATTCAACACCCCCATAGAAAACACACCATGCTTCATGGTGGGATAAACATATCCTGCATACTGCACATCTGTTTCCTGGATCCATGATGTATGACGAAGACACACTTCTTGCTGCCAAAGCTGCCCCAAAATCGCAGGATTCAGATAAGTGCCTGACAAACTGCTCCCAGCAGCAGTGCCGGCATTGCCCATGGACATCTCACGGGCGCCTGATTGCAACTCAAGAAAACGAAAAGAAGTGGATGCCAGCCCTGCAGAAGCATGGCACATTAGGCCCGTCAATAAAACACCCCAAATAACCAATCCATTTGTTTTCATTTACTATTATCCTAATTTCTGTTTTTTCTAATTGGGCGGGGGGACCCCGCCCCTACGACAATTCTTTTTATCTAATAATCATCAAACGCCCTGTTTTTTTGTCTGTGGCGCTTTTGATCACATAATAATACACACCGCTGGCCACAGGACGACCCTCCTCATCACGTGCATCCCAGGCATATTGCGCATCACCGTCAGATTCATACAATGTCCTCACTTGATGTCCAGTCATGGAATAAATCTGGATCACAGCTGATTGCGCCAAATTCGTAAAATAAATAGACGTATGCCCCTGGGACGGTTCAAAAGGCACTGGATAAGCAAAAGCATCTATCAAAGATGTGTCCAACTGCCCCATCACAGCAAACACTGAATAAGCGCCTGCCTGAGCTGTCACAGTGCCAGCCTCTGAATCCATTTGTGAAGGCAATTTCACCCAAAGGCCAGTGTTTTCATTCAACCCATAAACAGCCAAAGTATTGACCCTGACAGATTCAGACATATGGCTCACATATCCATTGGATTCATTGAACTGAAAAGTTAAACTGATTGGCCTTTGCGGATACAGCGCCTGGCCGGACTGATTCGTCACAGCCAGTTGAATCAATGTTCCCGGCACAGGGGTGCGCTTTTTATCATCGGAATTCCGAATAATTTTCTGATTGGCTTCCACAATTAAAGAAGAGGCATTCACTGGTCCAGCCGGCTGGGCTTGTGGATTTGTACTGACTTGCATCACATAATCTTCCAAAAAAGTATTGGCTGGTATTCCCACAACAACAGCACCTGAATTCACCACAATATTTTGCTCTTGTAATGTACCGTAAAGAAAAGTCTGAACACCTCCCAAAAAAGCATAGGCCGTGGGCACGCCTGCATGGTTCACAGCCCGTACACGCACATAATAAGTTGTCCCCAGAGATAAATCTTGAAAAGGCAAAGTCAATCCTGATGTGCTTTGCGCACTGACAACATCAGAAAAATCATTTGTCAAAGATGCCTCAGCCTCATACAAGGTTCCTGGGATATTGCCTGCAGCAGCCCAATGCGCAGAAAAACCTGTGGTCTGAATTTGGGAAAAAACCGTATGAGCTGCTGATGGCAAGATGGCCAATGTCACAGCGCTCACAGGACTGGTGTAAGACACATCAGGCGCTGAAGATGCTTTGACGCGGAAAAAATAGGTTGTATTGGGCGTTAAATCTGAAAAAACAGCTGACGAAACACCCACCCCTGCTGTGGCAGATGAAACAATCTGAATAAAATCCTGATCTGTCCCCAACATATACGTTGGTTCCTGCGTAGAAGGAACAGCCAAAGCCCAAGAACAGGAAAAAGAATCCGCATTGATAGAAGAAAATCCCACATTCCCAGGCTGATTCGCAGTATAAAAAGTAAAACTGACTTCTGTTGATTCGTTCAATGCCTCATCAAAGGCCTGCGCCGCAATGGTATGCGCGCCATCAGGCACAGTGGAACTGTCCCAAGGATGAGAAGAAGACACTGTGTAATAAGACACATTGGCAGGATTCAAAAAAGTGCTGGAAGAAGCTGCCACAACCCCCTGCCCGTCAACAGTCAATGTCAGATAAGAATAATTTAATGATTCATAATCTTCAAAATATGTTCCAAAAACATATTCCCCTGAAATTGTTTCTCCTGAACTTGGGTTGATGATTGACGCAGAAGGAATCGCTGTGTCCAACAATGTGGTTGTGGAGCCCAAAACCACAGAATTCTGCATGCCGGCATTTGTTGACACGCGCACATAATAAAGCGCGTTTTGCCTCAGCCCTGAAAAACCAGCATTTGTGGAACTTGAAACAGTATTGGCATAAACAGACCCAAACCCACTGTGAGTAGACCCCTCCACATAATACGTGCTTGAAGAAGGACATGTCCCGCCCCATTGAAAATCCAACCCATTCGCATAAAACCCAGTAAATGTGGGCGTAGAAATAGCCAAGCAAGCCATGACAGGCACAGACAAAAACATAGCCCACAAAACAACAACCAAATATCTCATGACCAAACAATAACGCCTCATGGTAAAACCCTTAAAAACAATGTGTACTAAGTATACAAGAAAAAAGTGAAATAAAAATGAAATGGGACGTTGATAAATTTGATATTGATTTGATTTATAATTTAAGATATCATTATAATGTCAATATGATGACATAATTTTAGCATAAAGGACAATCTGTATGAAAGCCATTAGCTTGCGATGTCTTCCCAATAATATCTATCTAGAATTACGCCGATGGGCCGCGCTGAATCATCGCAGCCTTCAGGAACAAATCAAAACCATCCTGGAGCGCGAAGTGACTCTCATAAAAGGCAGCCAGGTCTTCAAAGCCAAAGGATGGCGGGACAAACTCAAAAACCGGAAATGGGGCAATCTCGTCAATGATATTAGAACAGAGAGATCACGATGACATCAGTTATTGACACATCTGCTTTGTTGAGATTGTATATCCCCGACGGGCCTGTTCCTGACGGCCTCGAAAAAGCCATGCGTGAAGCTGAACGTGAAAATGAGGCCATTTGCGCCCCTGAATTGCTTTTTGCAGAAGCAGGACAAGTTTTGCATAAAAAAAGAAATCAACATATTATTTCAACACAAGAAATGACTGATTTATGGCATGAAATAGCGTCCCTGCCCATCAGACTGTTTAGCAACAAACCGCTTATTCCCAGAGCCATGGACATTGCTTCTCAGCATCATTTAACAGTTTATGACGCTCTTTTCCTGGCTCTCTGCGAAACACACACTGCCCGCTTTTTCACTGCAGACAAAAAACTCATGGAAGCCGCCCGCCAAATGTCCTTATAAACTTCTGACGTTCAATAACACTCATATTTTAATTAATAACTATACATGCCTAACTCGGATAAACCGGAAACAACCAAATTCCAAGGAACAATAACCAAATAATAACCAATAACCAAGAGACAATAATCAAACAAAGGCCAAACCCCACGCATGCCGCGCCACTGCTCTCAGGATGTTCATAATTTTCTTCCAAGGTGGAAAAGGACAGAATAAGAAAAAGGCTGAATGTTTTTTCATATTAATAAATAGTTCCCGGTGAAAAAGTCCCGGATTTTGTAATTGCCCAATTTATTGGGAGCCTTTGATGCTTTTAAATGATTTAAAGAGCCCGATGAATCGGGCAACTACAGTTTTTCACCGGAAACTAAATAGCTGTTTTTATTTATTAATAGTATAAAGATTTTGTCTTAAGATGACTTTAAGTTATGGTAAATTAGTTGTAATATTTGCGATAGGGGACGTGTATAATTATATAACTTTATGATTAAGGTGCTTCACGAAAAATGGGGTGAATACTTCACGAATATGTGATAATCGAGGAGAAAAGTCGTATTTATTGGTGTTTTTAACGTAATGCATTGCACTTTTTAGGGCATAAAAAAAGATATAATTGACATTTTTTTGGACATTATATATATTTAGATATTATGGAACGATTGGCATACCAAACACTCAAACTATGGAAAAATAATCCGTCACGAAAACCTTTGCTTGTGCAGGGGGCCCGTCAAACCGGCAAGACGTTTTTGCTCAAACATTTTGGAAAGCAAGAGTATGCGGATTGTGCGTACTTTAATTTTGAAGAGACTCCTGGACTTTCTTCTCTTTTTGAAGAAGACTTGTCCCCTAAAACAATACTGGAATCTCTTTCAGCTTATCAGGGAAAAGCTATTCAGCCGGAAAAAACACTCCTCTTTTTTGATGAAATACAGGAATGCCCCAAAGCTTTAACAAGCTTAAAATATTTTCAAGAGCAGGCGCCTGGTTTTCATGTGGCGGCTGCAGGTTCTCTTTTGGGCGTCAGCGTCGGGAAATCATCAAGCTTTCCGGTTGGGAAAGTCAATTTTCTCACCATATACCCGCTCGATTTCCTTGAATTCCTTAGAGCAGTTGATGAGGAAATGCTGTTTGCTCATTTACATGCAAAAACGTCTTTCTCCCCCCTCCCTGAATTGCTGCATAAAAAATTATGTGGTTTGCTGAAGAATTACCTGTTTTTGGGCGGAATGCCCGAGGTCATTCAAACCTATATACGAACAAAAGACTTTATGGCCGCACGCATGATTCAAATGGAAATTTTGAAATCTTATGAAAGAGATTTTTCCAAACACACCACGCCGACCCAGGCTGTGCGCGTGTCAGAAGTCTGGCGGTCCATCCCTTCTCACTTGGCCCGTGAAAATAAAAAATTCAAATACAGCAGCATTAAAAAGGGCGGCCGCGCCAGCCAATTTGATTCAGCTGTGGAATGGCTTCGCAGCGCCGGGCTGATTTATACATCCACGAATGTGACAGCTGCAAAACTCCCTTTGAACGGATATGAAGATTCTGAAAGGTTCAAAGCGTATTTATTGGATTGCGGGCTGCTTGGCGGGATGATCAATGTGCCCACGCGTGTCATTGTCTCGGGAGATGTCTTGTTTTCCGAATACAACGGGGCTTTTGTGGAAAATATGGCAGCGGCTGAATTGTCCCGAAAAAACAATGGCCGCCTTCATTATTGGACCAGCGAAGGCCTTGCAGAAGTCGATTTTTTGATGGAACACGAAGGCGTGATTCATCCGCTTGAAATCAAAAGCGGCCTGAACAGAAACATCAAAAGTCTTCGGGTTTATGCCGAAAAATATAAACCATCACGCATTTACCGGTGCTCCCCGCGCAACTTTGAATCCCGCAATGATTTTGCCAATATCCCCCTCTACGCCATCGGACAGCTCCCGGAATTAATCAGAAAGTAAAACAGGCGTAGATATTTCACTGAATATGTGATACCCTTAATATGTGAGAATTGAAGAGGAGGCTTATATGAACATTACCATGACAATTGACGACGATCTTGTTAAAAAAGCCCGCCGGATTGCTTTTGAGAAAAACACTACATTTACGGAGATGGTTCGCCAGAGTTTGAGAAAATTTGTGCAAAAAGAATATGCCAGGGAAAAAAAAGTTTTGGCCAAACTGGAAAAAATATATACGTCCTCCAAAGCGCGAGTTGGTGCGGCCCGTTGGGAAAGAGAAGATCTTTATGAAAGATAAGTATTTTATTGATACCAATATTCTGGTTTATGCGCACGACTCAGGAAATCATGACAAACAAAAAAAATCAAAAAAGATGATACTGGAGGGCCTGCGTGAAGATAAACTCGTTTTGTCCACACAGGTTTTATGCGAGTTCTTCGTAACAATCACAAAGAAAATTTCTGTGCCGCTGGATATTTCCACGGCGCGAAAAGAAATCGAGCTTCTCCAGTGTGCGGAAATAGTGGAAATCAGTCATGCCATGATTCTGGATGCCATTGATTTGAGAACAAAAAGAAAATTATCGTTTTGGGACAGTTTAATAGTTGTTTCTGCTCAAGCAGCCGGATGCGGCTGCCTTTATACCGAAGATCTCCAGCATGGCCTCAAATTGAAAAATCTGGAAGTCATTAACCCCTATCAGTTCTAGTGGTATAACCGTTTTAATTTGACGGATAGAATCAAAAAAGAGCCGATGAATCGGCGTGTTGCAAACCCATCAATTATTCCGTGGCAATGAGCTGCCGGACAGAACATGCTTCACCTCCGGCGTGATAAGCGGCAATGTACCGGTAATAGGTTTTTCCAGGGATTAGACCGGTTTCCAAAAATGAGGTGGCGTTGGGTGGAATGTTGTCTGCGATCAAGACATACGGTCCCTCCTGAGCTTCTGCGCCGTATAAGCGATACCCCCACTCATTCTGCGTGCGGTCTTCCCATTGCCAGATCACATACCCGGCGCCTGTGATATGTGCATGAAAATCAGCAGGCACGGGTTCCCTGTTTTGTGCATTGCCTTCCAGCCCCGGAGCTGCGTCTTGTGGAATGACTTCAGACACTCCAAGCATATTGGTGTTTTGATCCACGTGCGCCACATGCAAATGTCCTTGTGCATCCAAAACCCCGGCCGGGGAATAAAGACGGACTGAATCACGCACTGTGCTTCTGATCCATTGATTGCCGTCCGGGTAAAGATGGCGCACCTTTGTGCCTGTTTTTCCTGTCAAAGGCATGTTGTGCAAAAACAGAATATGCGGCCGTGCATCACCGTCCAAGTAAATGCGAGGCGCCCAGCCTTTGTCAGCCGGCCGCCAGTGATCTGTCAGCCGCGTGTATGACCATTCTGTCCCTGTCCAACGCGCGTACATAAGCGGGTATTGATATCCATTGATTTTGCAATACGCAAAATGCGGAAATCCTTGCCCGTCCAAAGCCAAAGACACTTCCCGCATGCAATGACCGGTGCCGTCCACCACATCCACGGCCCATGCGCCTGTGCTGGTGCGTTTGGCGTACCAAAGCGTGTTGTTGGTTTTTATCCGGTACGCAATATGCGGCTGTGATTGCGCGTCCAAGGCCAAATCACTGTACAAGCCAAATCCTCTTTGAGAACCGCTCACTTCATCCACAATGTCAATGGTCCACTGCGTGTCAGATCCTTGTGCATGTTTCAAACGTT
>JANQER010000323.1 GCA_028278255.1 Elusimicrobiota bacterium
ATTTGCAATTGCCCAAACCCATTTATTTGGGTGGTCAGCAGCTCAATCAACAGCACTGGGATGAAAACGGCGGTGACCTTTATCTCAATATGGGACCCAGAGCCGGGTATCGGTATCAAAACGCCAATGATGCCAATGGCGAAGAAAATGAAAGCTTTATTATTGAGCAGATTGACGGGAATGAAACCGGTGGCACCATCAAAGTCACGGCTTTTGGCCGCACCCGCACCTATCTGAACACCACCAAAATTTATGCAGATGCCGGCACAGGCAATGACACTATTGTGGTCATGGACAATGTGAAAATTCCAGTGGTGTTAAGAGGCGGTGCAGAAGATGATGTGTTGATTCACCGCGGCACAGGCACTGCAGAGATCTATGGTGATGGGGGAGACGATTATATTGAATCAGCCGGACCTGGCATGGTGCGCATATGGGGCGGAGCAGGTGATGATTTTATCCAGTATACAGGCGCCAGTGATGATGTGGAGATTTATGGTGAAGGTGGGGATGATGTGATCAAAGGCGGCACAGGCAATGACGAGATTTACGGCGGAGATGGGCATGACGACATTACAGGCAATGGCGGCGTGGATCATATAGAGGCAGGCAATGGCAATGATTTAATTAAATTGAGTTTTAACAATTTGGGTTCTCAAGTGTTTGCCAGTGACGCTGCAGGTGACAAAGATTTTCTGGTCATCACAGGCACCCCGCAAAATGACAACATCCGCATTGCCACGCCATTTCTCAATCGCTTGACTGTGGAATCCATTGGTCACGGCACCATCACATCCGATGGTGTTGAAGAATTGGTCATGAACGCTGCCAGTGGTGCAGATCAAGTCACAATCACAGACCTGGATGGATCAAATGTGGACATGGTGACTGTTGATTTTGGCAAAATCGTGGTGGTCACAGGCACCCAAATCGTGATGGAAGATCCGGATGATGACCCCAACACAGACAATTCTTTTGAACGCGAAGTGCCTATTCTCTCTATTTCAGATGACAATGCCGCAGATCTTTTGGTCATAGAAGGCTCTGTACTGAATGACACCTTCACAGGCACAGCTGTGAATCCACAGCCGGCTGCTGATAACAAAGAAGCCATGCAAGACATCCGCATTGCCCGCGCCAACAAGTATGATGTGATGATCAACAACAGCAAACGCAGTGAAGGCGATCATGTCACAGTCAAAGCTTATGGCGGCAATGACACAATTAATTTCAGTGGTTTGGGTGATCCGGATCCAGATGATGATGTGCTTTATCCGGACATGATTGAAGTGGAATTGATTGGCGCTGAAGGGGATGATGAATTAATTGGTACCCCATTCAATGATATTTTAAACAGCGGCACAGGCAGTGACCGGGTCACAGGCGGAGATGGCTGGGACATATTTGAAGACAATTCAGGCGCAGAAGACACAGACGTGTTGATTGAAATCCAAGACAAAGACATGACCTTGTCTGACAATGCCTTTATCACAGGCAATATTCTGAGCAATAACGGCGGCATATTTGATGCAGCGCCGCCTGCAGAAGAAAGCGCCATGGCTGCAGCCATGGAAGCTGAAGTGCTCAATCTCAGTGATTTCATGACTCTGGACCGGGGCGATTATTATGCCAATGGCGCAATAGTTGAAAACACATCCTATATTTTTGAAGAAGCTGTGATCCGCGGCGGACGCGGGCACAACATTATAGTGATTGGCGATCAAGACGGTTTGGTCAGAAACGGCTCCAGTACAGTGTATGTCAGTTCCTGGAGTGGTGTGGTGAGCATAGACACCAAAGACAATGAAGAGAACAGCAGGCAGGAATTCATCATTTTGAATGTGAGCGGCCATGGCAATGCCTTGTATGACATCAATGACACAGGCATGGGTGATTTTGATCAGCTGGTCATCAATGGCACAAACCAGGGCGACAATTTTATATCAAATGCAGTGGGCAGCGGGGCCTTCCGCACAGGCATTATCACAGCCGGTGACAATGCAGACCCGGATCATGATGTGATCCGGTACCGCCAAATGAACCGCTTGGTCATTGACGGCCATGCCGGCAATGACAGATTCTTGTCCAATGACACAGCCGTGGTCACAGTGATTCATATGGGATCAGGTGATGATGAAATTGTGGTGGGCACAGTGCCCTTGATCCCGGATCCAGGCAACCGTACTCTGGAATACCCTGACGGCGTGCCAGTGGCAGATACAGACAACATGACCAATGGCAACACAGCCACTATGTTTGTGTTGGGTGAAGGACAGAATGATAGATTTGAAGTCAACCACAACCGCGGCAAACTGTACTTGCACGGCGGTGCCGGCAATGACAGGTTCTTGCTCAAAACATTCCTGGTGCTCAAAGAAAACCCGGACAATCCTGAAGAAGTCACTAACCTCTCCTCAGTGTTTGGCGGAGACGGCATGGACCGTTATGATTATTTGCAAAATGCACCAGTGACCATCAATGGCGGCATGGGCAATGACACCATTGTGATCATTGGTACACCCATTGGTGACACTTTTGTGGTCACTGACACTTATATTGCTGGTGCAGGCCGGGTCACATCTTTCAGCAATATTGAATCTATTGAAGTGGACGGCGCCGGCGGACCCGACCAGATTTATATCTTAAGCACCAGTGAAGAATTTGAAACCATTGTCACAGGCGGTTCAGGTGATGACACCATTCATTTGGGCGGCCAGCACCCGCCATTGGTGTTTGACCCGCCGCCATTTGTGTACACCCCGCCGGCATTTGAAGTGGCATTGCCGCCCAAAGTGGAGTACACCAGCCATTCATTGACATTCCCGTCTTATACATTTGACGCCAGTTTCTTTGACTTTGCTGTGAATCAGTTTAAACTGGAAAACTTGATCCGGTCTGTGGGCCGGCAGTATGTGAACCTGCTCAAATGGTTCTATCCTTATATCAAAGTGGATGCAGACAAAGATATTCACTGGGGCAATGTGGATGCGCGTCTCAAAAACAGCTTTTTCTGGGCTTGGTTCTTCAATCCCATGATTGAAATCACAGTGCAGGATCTCAGAATAGATTTTGAAATAGGCCATTTGGTGCCGCAAACCAAACTGGTGCAGCCGCCTGAAGTGGTGATAGATCCGCCGCCATTTGCCTTGGCTGAACCTTATTCATCTGGCATGAATCCAAATGAAATATTTGACATATCCAATATCCGCGGCCGCCTCACCATTAAAGGCGGGGATCAGGTGGAAAGCCTGGGGGATAAAGTCATTGTGCACAACCAGGATGGTACGTCAGAGGCCGGCTATTTAATCAACCGCACAAGACCGCGCATGGCCCAGATTGGCGAAGACTTGTCTGGCGCGCCAATTTTTGTGCAGGATTCTGATGAAAACGGTCTCCTCTTTGACACATTCCTGAGTCTGGAAGGCCTGGGCTTGAATGGGGGCACAGCCCTGGACACTGAAAAATACTTTGGCGTGGAATTTTATGATATAGAAGTCATGGACATGCGTTTGGCTGACGGCAATGACACACTGACATTGGCGCTGGGCGAATATTATGAATGGAATGGCAGCTCTGATGTGGTCACAGAAGGGGACATCACAGAATTGGAATTAACAGTGGTCGCAGGTGGTGGGAATGACACGATTTATGTGAAGCAGATCAAAGCTTTGACTGAGATTCTTGGCGGCGCAGGCAATGACAATGTGTATGTGACTGATGCAGACTTGTTAAATAACATGCAGGCGCGTTTGATTTTTGACGGTGATGCGCATATTGATGAGCAAAGCGAGTATGTGCCGTCTTCAGAAATCAGCCAATATGATCTGGACCATATGCCGTTTGTGTTTGTGCATTCAGAACCCAGCCCAGGCACCACATTCTATGATCCATCCGGTACACCCATCACATTTGAAACCCCTGAATTGGAACGCATTGTGCAGGCACAGAACGGAAACCTGAAAGTCTGGGTCGTGGTGATTGATGAAAACGGCAAAATCGTGGAAGATTTTGTGCAGGAAAAAGGCGTGCATGAGCGCGGCATTCAGAAGACAGAGAATGGCAAAAAGATTTATCTGGATGCCAATGGCGAAGAAACTGAGGAAAATACAGGCATCCCAGTGATCATCCCGGATAACGCAGGCCAGCTGGTTTACATCAATGCAGATGGTTACAAAGTATTCACCATCACAGAACGCAAATCCTATCTCACAGATTTTATCAATGGCCAGCTGCTGTATGTGGATTCATACGGCGTTAAAACAGACGCGCCAGTGCATTCGGTTCTGGTGGAAAATCAAGAAGGCGCTGATTTTAATATTTATGAACAAGACACAGGCTCGCCAGAGTTTGGCAGTATTCAAGTGTGGGTAAGTGTGGATGGTATTCAGTATTTCAGAATTCAGGGCACAACAGCTTTGGTGCGCTTGTCAGCTGATGCCGGGCATAAAGAAAACCATATTCGTTCTTATGATTTAGATGATGTGATTGGGGCTGAATTAAGCTTTGCCAGATTTATCCGCATCATAGGCACAGGATCTGGTGATGGTGAATGGGCTGGGTTTGATCTGGATGCCATTGGCCTGATTCATCCTGGCACATCAGCGCCTGTCTTTCCTGTGCATTTATCCGAAAACACCACAGGTCATGCTGACAGTCTTTATACAGGTGCGCCAGATGGTCTGTTTTACGGCTTGTCAGGAAATTCTGTGACATACTATGTGGGCACTCACAGCGTGCTTTATCCTTCAGTCATACCTGTTTACCGCACAACCGAAGCTTTTTACAAACGCACAGTGGATGTGCGCCAGATCCATGCGGGTCATGACACACTGCATGTGAGCCATGTGGCTGATGCCAATGACATGTCTGTGCTTTTGGACAATTATTATATAGCAGTAGACCAACTGGACATCAATAATCAACCAGTACTGTATGGCGACAATCCTGATCCCAATTTCAATTACAGTGCAAATCCAGTGGCCAAATATTATTTTGGCGGTGAGCCGGTTCTGGATATTTTAACTGGCGCTCCTCTTTATTACACAGGCGGTGAACCAGTGTATGATCTGTTCACTGGCGTGCAATTGTTTGATCCATTTGGCAATCCATTGGCACATCAAGCTGGTGATCCTATTCTGCACTTTGCGGGTGATCCGGTTCTGCACATAGCCGGCGACATTCAGCGCTATTTGGGCGGGGAGCAAGTGTATGATGAAAACGGAGACCCGGTGTTTAATGACTACAATGGCGACGGTGTCTTTAATGGCAATGACACCTGGTTCCTGCATCAGCCCGGCCAAGCCAAAATCCACAACCGCAGAGAATTTGTCAAAAATGCCAATGGCGATATATTGACTTATCAAGCGCCTGCGCCAAAATACTATTTTGGTGATGAGGCTTTGGCCATTGGCGATCTGATGGTGGACATCAATGACAATATCCAGTTGGATGAAAATGGCGCAGTCATGTTCCACACAGCTGAATCCATTGTAGACAAATTCGGCCGTCAAAAATACCGCAAGCGCGGTGAGATTGTCTATGTCCTTATTTCAGGCGCTGATGCATCATTGCCTGAAAGCTGGATCCCAGCCATGTATGCGATTGGTGATCCTATGCAGTATTTGGGCAATGAACCCAAACAATATTTTGGCGGAGAACAAGCCTATTACACAGCGGCTGATCGTGTGCAAACCCTAAAAGCTTATGAGCGTCTGCAAATCACAGGAGTGAATGGCACTGGAGGCATGCCAGGTCATATGCTTTACACAGGATTGGACAATGTGGTTGTGAACACAGGCGCAGGTCATGATGAAGCTGTGGTGACACACACACATGCTGGCAGCACTGTGCTGAACATGGGCGCTGGAAACAACACAGCCAGCATCAGACAAATTTTTGGTCCCACAACAGTGAACACAGGCGCAGGAAATGATTTAATACAAATCGGGTCCTGGGCAGGCAAATGGGACATCAGCGGTACAGGCACATTCACCAATGTGCTGGGCCATGCCAACAACATACATGCACATTTGACAGTGAACACAGGCGCTGGCCAGGATCTGTTGACTCTTGATGACACCCAGGATGCATCCAACAACACTGGGTCTTTGACCGGCACAACACTGAACGGTGTTTTTGGCGCAGGCGGTCACATGACTTACACAGGTCTGGAACAGCTGGACTTGAACCTGGGATCTGGCAGTGACAAACTGACTGTTCAAAGCACGCACCTGACTGAAACCAATATTTCCATGGCCAATGGCAATGACCATGTGAATGTCAAAACAATGGCTGGTCCATTGAACATCAACTTAGGCGCCGGCCATGATGTTGTGCAAGTGGGCAGTGACACCAGTGCTGTGGATCCCATTCCCAACAGCACATTGAATCAGATTTTGAATGCCTGGCTTGTGCTTGAAGCCGCAGGCGGGGAAGATGTGATCAGTGTGTATGACAGCGGAGACACATCTGACAACACAGGCATGCTCACAGCCACGCACATCACAGGTTTGGGCATGACATTGGGCATTCAGTATTATGATTTTGAGGCTTTGACCATGTGGTTGAGCAATGGCAATGACGCTTTCTTTGTGGATTCCACACATGAAGGATTGAATGTGATCAACACAGGCGATGAAGACCCTGTTCAAAACCAGGCCAATGACATCATCAATATCAACACTTTGGTGGGCCCCACAATTGTGAGCGCTGGACTGGGGAATGACATTATCCGCGTGAATTTTGATGTGTACGGTCAGCAAACATTCCAAAGCGGCATAGCTGATATTTTGACTTTGCACGGCCAGGGTGGCAGTGATATGTATGACATTGGCTTGGCAGGCCAAGCCGTCAGTGAAATCAATGTGTTTGACCAATCAGCCATGGATGAAGGCGTGGATCAGCTCAGAATTTACGGGACCAATGAAGCAGACTTCTTCCTCATGCGCGCCAATCATTCAGTGGACAAAGGCGTGGTCGCGGCTTTTGAAGTGGATGACAATCTCCAGCCGGTTGACAATGGGTTTTTTGAACGTGTGAATTATGACGGTGACATCAATGGCAGTGTCCAGTTGTATGGCCGTGAGGGGAATGATGTGTTTGTGCTGGACGACAATCTGGCGCCCACTGTTCTTTACGGCGATGCCGGGGATGACACATTCCAGATCGGCCAGGTGTTTCAGTCACCGCGCGACGGCGTGAACCCGAACAATGGTTTGGATCCCATAGACTTTTTTGACACCACACTCACCACCCGCGGTTATTTGAGCAATGGCATCAGCCAAAGCACCACGATATTCGGCGGGATTGGCCAGGACAGTTTCACTGTTTACAGAAACCTGGCAGAGCTGTACCTCTTTGGCCAGGAAGATGATGACACCTTCCGTGTGCGTGCTTTTGTGAAAGTCAATCCCAAAGACCCCAAAGCCCCGTTCACCAACATCAATGGCGGCCAAGGCGCTGACTTTATTTCCTTCACTGTGAATGCGCCTGTGCGTGTGAGCGGCGGTGAAGGATTTGATACCCTCATTGTGGTGGGCACGGAATTTGGTGATGATTTTGTGGTCACAGCAGACGGTGTATTTGGTGGTGGCTTGTACATCACTTACGAGGGCATTGAAAAACTCGTGGTGGATGCTTTGGAAGGCAATGACCGATTCTTTATCACCAGCACACATGAAAATGTGGTGGTGGAACTGGTGGGCGGCAAAGGCAGTGACACATTCCATGTGGGCGGCGGCAGTGACGGCAAACCCATTCAGGTGGTGAGCAACAATCTCGAAGGCCACAGCGGCATCATTGACCACACCGTGATCAGTGATGACATTCAGTTTAACCATATTTATGTGCGTGACATTTCCGCTTATGTGGCAGACAATGACGAGGCCGGTATGGTGGTGGGTCTGGTCAAAGGCCCGCTGCGCGTGTTTGAAAATGCAGGCGCGCCATTGGGACTGGTGGTGGGCGAATATCAAGTGGTGTTGACACGTGCCCCCAAAGAAAATGTGCGCGTCACAGCAGCGCCGGTTCCGTTGAGTGAATCTGATGTGGCGGCCGGCGGCAAAGGCATCACATTGAACGGCAGTGAATCCGGCGTGACTCTTCTGTTTGACAAAAACAACTGGTTCATTCCACAGACCATTTATGTGTCTGCCATTGATGATTCTTTGGCTGAAGGATCGCGCATCATCAATATCCAGCACAATGTGGTGGAAGGCGCCAGCGCAGATGACGGCGGGGCTTATGACGGCCTTGTGATTCCGGGCGTGGCTGTGGATGTGATTGATGATGACACAGCAGAAGTGCTGGTGGTGCCCTTTAATGAAAACATGAACAGCGCAGACAATGAAAACCTGGTGGCTGAAGGCGCTTCTGACGGCGCTATACCGGCTTTTGATGCGTACGCTGTGGTGTTGACCAAAAAACCCGTGGGCAATGTGGTGATTGCGATCACGTCTGACGGCCAATCCATGGTCCTGGATGATTTGGTGAACGGCACATTTGCCTTGACCGGCACATTGACCTTTACCAAAAACAATTGGTACATTCCGCAGATTGTGCGTGTGCAGGCATTTGAAGACACAGACAAGGAAAGTTTCCATTTCTCCCGCATCACACATGAGATTGTGTCTGATTGGAATGATTTCATGGGCATCACCACCAGGGACGTGGCCCAGGGACTGGGCGCTGCAGTGAACGGTGATTTGTCCAGTGACTTTAAAGCTGAGGTGAATGCGCATACCGTGACCATCACAGCCGGCGCAGCTTTCACTGCCGGTATAGAAGACACTTTGGGCATAGTCAGCATGTCCTGGTCACCGGCTTTTGAAGGTGAAGTCACAGTCACGCTCACCGGCGATGTGCATACCGGCGGCATCTGGACATTGAATCTGAACGGCACGGAATTCACATACACCGCAGAACAAAATGACACATTGGCAGAAGTGGCCCAAGGTCTGGCTGATGCCATGGCAGACAGCACAGAATATGAAGTCACTGTGCAGGCACATGAGCTGATTGTCACAAAAACAGATGGCGCGCCTTATATAGCCGAATTAACACAGGGCAATGGCACAGTGGATGGCGCCAAAAGTGTCACGCATTATGCCCAAATCAGGGTGGTGGTCCCGGGAACAGGCGGGCGCATCAACCAGGGTTATACCTGGACCCTGACCATGAATGATTCAAATATAGAAGACAATGCCGTCACGTACACTTATGTGGCCGGCGCCAATCATGAAACTTTGATCCCGCCTTGTATAGATTTCCACATCACAGACAATGACACCCCCGGGGTGCTCATCACGGAAACCAATGGATCCACGCATGTGACCGAACCCAGTGATTACGTGCTGCTGGGAGACGGTTATGTCACGCAAGTCCTGACATCAGCCGGCCAAAACACGGAATTCAAAGGTGATTTTGGCGTTTCCATTTTGCGTGAAATGGACAGCCACAATTCCCTGTTCACAGCGCAGGACTTGGGCCTGGGCAAATGGAACCAGAACATCAATCCCAATATTCTCAACAGCACGCTCATGCCGCATCTCACCATACTGGCAGACGGCAATGGGGAAGTTGATTTTTACAAATTCACCATCACCCAGGACATGCTGGACAATGCCGGCAATAATGGGATCGCCGGCATTCAGGCTGTGTTTGATATTGACCATGGGTTTGAATACTATGACAGCATTATCTGGGCCAGCCGCATTTATCTGTATAATGAAAGCGGAGATTTGATCAAACGCGGCCGCGGGTATTCTCATCCCCTGCAGTCTGGCGCGCAGGGAAGCACCACATGGCTGGATGACTATATGGAATACACATTCACAGAACCCGGCACATATTATCTGGAAATTGACAACTGGCTCAAATGGCTGTCCTGGTATTATGGCGCGTCTTATGTGAACATTCCCGAAGGCGTGGATTATGAACTGCATGTGTCCATTGAAGAGCATGCTGTGTCTGATTTCTTGTTTGCGCCTGATGCTATTTTGGAAGATGAAAACAACAACAATGACCCTGACAATCCGCAGAGCATTGATGATTTCAATAATTTCTTCCAATTTTATGATCCGGATGTGGGCAATGGGAGTGATGTGAATTTCATGACCCCGTATGTGCGCGTGCAGGGCGCTGGGGACGGATCCTATGATATTTATGAATTTATCATCACCCAGGCCATGCTGAATCCGCCGGCCCTGGCCATGGACCCGGCTGATGAAAGCGGATCAGTGGTTGATGCCGGCCCTTATTTCTTAAGCGTCAGCTTAAAGCTCAACGGCGCAGTCAAAGCCGGGGATGTATGGAAACTGGGCCTGCGTTACAGAGATTACACTTACACAGCCCAAACCAATGACACATTGGCTGATGTGGCTCTGGCTTTGGCCAGTCTTTTGCCGGCCCGGTACACCACCAGTGTGAATGGAGACATCCTGACCATTGCTGATGCCCAAGGGTTTAATCTTCGTGGTTTGACCACCAATGGGTTGACCCAGCAAGTGCCGGATGCAGGTGTGGTGAAACGCTACACCAAAGTGTACGAAAATGACGGCTCAACAGAAATTGTGTTCACCAAAGCCAAAATGGAATTGTCCGGGACTGTAGTGCCTGGGGAAATTTGGAGCGTGCGGCTGAATGATCAAATGTGGCATTATTATATTGTGCAGCCATCTGATGATCTGTCTGATGTGGCCACAGGGTTGCGTTCACAGATTTTTGGTTATGCGGCTGGCGGGTCAGGATCAGTCATCACTCTGACAAAAGACACCGGCCTAACAGTGACCTTTGCCATTGAAGGCCATAACCCCCAAGGTCTGGTCACCATCAGCGGCACGCCTGTGCAGTCTGATGTGCCGGATGTGAGCTGGACCACAGCCGTGATACAATTGAGCGGCACATTTTACGCCAATCAAACAGTGAATGTGTCAGTGGACAATGGCACATATGTGTTCACCTATAAAGTCAAAGCCAATGATGATTTGGATGATGTGGGCCAAGGCTTGGGCAATGCCGTGAATTGGCCGTATGCAGCTTCTTATGATGCTGCGACCAATCAATTGACGCTTTATCGTTTCAATGGCAATACTTTTACCGTGTCTTACAGCATCACGGCTGCGAGCGCTGATGGCAGCGTGTCAGTGGACGGCACAACAGCGCGTTATTCCGCCGCGCATATTCAATTGTCCGGCAAAGTCACGCGCGATGAAATATGGCAGTTGTGGCTGAATGACACGCTCTATGAAGTGGTGCCTGATTTGGCGGATCCGGCCGACGAATTGATTGATTTGGACACAGTGGGCCAGGCTTTTGTCACAGCCATAGGCACGGATTTCAATGCGGCGTATGATGCTGACACCGACACATTGACCGTCACAGATCCCAACGGGGTGAAAGTGTCCTGGGAGATTTTGGTGGCGCCAATGGAAGTCACGCACAGTGTGTCCGGCACATGGGCTTACACAATGGCAGAATTCCTTTTGAGCGGCTATGCAGACAACACCACATGGGCAGTGACTCTGGATGGCACAGAATACAGTTACACAACCGGTACAGATGAAGACATTGACACAGTGGGCGCTGATTTGGCCGGCAAAATTCAAACAGCCGGTTATGCGTGCACTTATGACGCAGACACAGACACATTGGTCATTGGCGGCGTGGGCACAGATCCCTTTACCATGTCTTTCACAGGCAGCATGTCTCTTGAAGATCAGACAGACAGCCCCACGCATTATTCAACAGCACAGATCACACTGGGCGGCAGTGTGCACCACAATCAGAAATGGACCCTGACTCTGAATGACGGAATCCAAAGAGTGTTTTCTGATTATGCGGGGATCAGTGATGATTTGGATGCTTTGGGCAATGCCATAGCCGGGACATTCGCATTCAGTTTCAGCTTGTCTTATGATGAGGACACGGATGTGCTCACCATCACGCACAACAGCTCAAAAGCATTTAAAGTGATTTCATTTGACGTTGAACCAGCCATTGAAAGAGCCATTATGATTGTGAGCGGCACCCCCAGCCACTATTCACCGGCTGAAGTGACATTGTCCGGCAGTGTGTCCCCCGGAGAAGAATGGATCCTCACGCTCAATGGCACATCATACAGCTTTACAGCCGCTGCCGCGAGTCTGGACACAGTGGGCCAGGCATGGGACACAGCCATAGGAACAGATTTTGAGGCTGCCTATAATTCCACTTCCAATACATTGACCATCACGTATGCTGACGGCGTGAAAGTGGAATGGGACATTGTGCCTGCGCCTGTGCAGGGAGGCGCTGTGATTGGCGGCACACCAGTGCCTGTTTATACACAACAAGTCTCTTTTGATCCGTCAGGACCGGAGGCTGTGGAAGTCAATGACCAATGGTCAGTCACAGTGAATGGCGTCACAGTGACCATCACCATTGTGGACGGCGATGACCTGTCTCTTGACACAGTGGCGCAAAAACTGGCGGAGGCCATCAGCACTTCTTTGGTGCCGGGTGTGACGGCTTACACCGGAAACGTTTTAAAGAATTTCATTTATGTGGAGGCAGATGACGGGCAGGCTGTGAACATCGGTGCCATCACACAGCTGCGCGCAGCTGCTTTCACGCAGGTGAATGAAACCATTCATCACACAGACCACTTTTTAAAGGCTGTTTTTCAATTGGCAGGCACGTTTGTGTCCGGTGAAGTGTGGGAAGTTGTGATCAACGGCCGCGTGTATGAATACCCTGTGCCTGACAATCTGCCGCAGCACAAAAGAACCTTGCGCACCATTGCTGAGGGTTTGATGGCTGAGATCAATAAAGACACAGGCGCCACATTCCGCGCTGAAATGGCTGATCCGACCCTGCCCAGGATCCGCATCAAAGACAAATCCATTAATGCCCACTTGGCTTTGGCAGGTGATGATCCCTTTACATTAAAGGTGACACGCGGCGGCGGCAAAGTCAAAGGCGTGTTTGATATAGATAAAAGCAGCATTGTGTATGGCAGCAAAGATGTCACGGTCAAGCGTGACAGAGAGATTGACTTGTTCTTCTTTACCATTGTGGTCACTGATTACCTGCATGACACTCTCAATTTCACAGCCAGTCCCACGCTTGAACTGATCGGGCCGGACGGCAATACCCTTCTCATGAGCATGGGGTCCACTTCTCTGGACAGCGGCAGCACATCTCAGTTGGATCCGTTCTTTGAATACATTTTCACAGCAGCAGGCAAATACAGAATCAAAGTGGGGTCATATGTTGATTATGCAGACCACACCAATATTTATCATGAACCCAACCATTATTTTGATGATGCACACACAGGTGTGTTCCCTGGCCTGTCATATGACTTGATTGTGTCTCTGCAGCGCCATAAAAGCAATCCAGCCGCCATTTCTCTGGTGGGCAAGAAAATCACCATTGTGGCAGGCACAGGCAAAGGACAATCCGCTTTGATCACCGGGTATGATCCTGAGACCAAAACTTATTCATTGGATAAAGAATGGCTGATTGTGCCTGACCAGACCAGCCGTTTTGAAATTGAGCAGAGCCTGGTGGACTTCCCGGCTTATGCGCCTGTGACAGACTCTTATGATGTGGTGCTCACAGCCAAACCTGATGCAGATGTGATCATCAATGTGGTGCCGCAGCCCACGCGCACATACAATGCTGATGAGGCTTTTAACCCGGACGCGAATTTCGGGGAAAACAATGAAGTGCAGGTGCGTGTGGCCACCATGCGCGCGCTGGTGGAACTCCAAGGGCAGCCAGCAGTTGGCGAAACCTGGACCTTGATTTTGAATTATGACCGTTTCCAGTATGTGGTCAAAACCAATGACACCTTGACACATGTGGCACAAGGCTTAATGGCCGCCATCAATGGAAATGTGTTGGCCACATACACAGCAGTGTCTGTGCCGGGCAATGCCCATGCTTTTGTCATCACCAATGCCTCACCGTTCTTTACTGCGCTCCATATTTCACCAGACACCAAAGGCCGGGTTGAGATCACAGGTGACGCCGGGCAAACAGCTTGGCTGCAGGCTCAAATTGAATTGGCCGGCACACCAGCGCCTGGTGAAACCTGGACATTGATTCTGGATGGAATCCCTTACCTATATAGTGTGGGATACAATGACACATTGTCGGATATTGCGTCTGGCTTGGCTGGTCTGATTCCAGTGAATGTATACAATGTGAGCCTTTTCGGCCGCGTCATCACTGTCAGCCGCAGAGATGGCAGTGATGTGACAGTGTCCTTGGGCATCAGCCCAGACAGTTTGGGCAGCGCTGTGATCACGCCGCAGCTGCTCTTTACTCCGGATACCTGGAACATCGCACAAACCGTGTTTGTCATGGCAGCAGATGATGACATGATTGACGGCGGTGATGCCCTGGTGTTCCCCGGAGCAGAAGAACGCGTGAATGCTGTGCGCGGCCCGCTTATTATTGAAGGCGGCATTCGTGTGGGTGAAGAACAATTCCTGAACAACCCGCTTATGCTCCCGGGTGAAACCAATTACCCCATGCCGGACGGCACCATCACCTTGGCAGATGTGGTGGATGGCATGGCTGTGATCACAGACCTTTATGCCAATCATGTGAATGCGCTCACAGGTGAGCGTCCTGGATTTGATCCGCGCATGAATGACTTTTCTTATATATTCACCTTCCTGAATAACCCAGACAATCCAGTTGTGATGCATGTGGATTCAGTGTCTGATGATATTTTATCAGTGGGCAAAATAGATCCTTATCCAGTGGAATTCTTGTTAAATGGTGCACTGCCTGCAGGAAAAGCAAGCTTTATTGGCACCCCGGATCAAGCGCAATTGGCCGGCATTGACTGGCGCTATGCCATGATGTCTCTCACAGGATTGGCCAAAGTGGGTGATGTGTGGACAGTGGTATTGAATGGCGTGAGCTATTCTTGCACAGTGGAAGAAGGTGAAGACACTTTGTCCAGAATTGCACTTAAACTTCAAGATCTTATTCCTGAAAACATTTATCAAGTGGAAGTGCGCATCGGGCTTTTGGGTGACAGTCGTTTGATTGTCAGCCGTGTGGACAGCACGCCTTTTACAGTGGTTTTCAATGTGTCAGATGCGCGCGGCAGCGCTGTGATCAGCGGCACCCCGGTTCTCACAGAAATCACCACTGTCAATTGGACGCAGGCGGCTTTTGTGTTCACAGCGCCAGTGCAAGCCAATGATGTGTGGACAGTCAAGCTGGATGGTGTGACTTTCTCCTACACAGTGCAGAGCGGCGATGACATCACTGATGTCACACATGCGCTCATGGACTTGATCACCTCTGATTATCAGCCTTTGGTGTCTGGTACACAAGTGTTCTTCCAAACAGCTTGGCCGGATGAACCTGGCATGGATGTAAATGATGGAGATGAATATTTTTATGCGCCATTTAATCCCACCATTGCAGTGGTGGAAGAAGACCAAGTGGACACTTTGAATGTGTATCATGGCCACAGCCCATCCAATGACACAGGCACACTCACACACAACCACTTAACAGGATTGGGCATGGGCGGGGACACTGTGATAGGCGGGCTTGTGATTCCTGGAGGCATCACTTACACAGGCATGGAAGCCCTGAATATTGATCTGGGTTTTGGCAATGACACTTTTACCATTGAATCCACGCATGAAGGCACCACTGTGCTGAACACAGGCCGCGGACATGATGCAATCCATGTGAAAAATATTTTTGGCCACACAGAAATCAACACTGGCGCAGACAATGACACACTCACTGTGTCCAATGACCAAACCCTGATTGACCAAATCACAGGGCTCTTGACCATTGACATGGGCACAGGAGAAGACATTTTGAATGTGAATGATTCCGGTGAAGAACAAGACAACCAAGGCGTGCTCACAGATTCCACGCTCAATGGATTGGACATGCCCACTGTGCCTGAAATGTTTACCTTATATGTGCAGGCCCAAAGCGGCACCTATCAATTGCTGGCGCCTGGTTTTGGGGAAATCACTTTGGATTATGCATTGAATGCGGCTGATATGGCTGCGCAATTGCGCGCACTTTATGGGTTTAATGATCTCACAGTGTCCATGAACCGGACAGACCAAAATGTGACTTACACAATCACCATGATCAGCAGCCAAGCAGGCATTGATTTTGAATCATTGGCTTGGGATGGGGACCGCACCAATCTTGTGGCGCATGAAGGCGCATCATCTGATGTCAAAATTCAACTGATTCGTGACGGCCGCATCGCACCATTGCCTGAAATTCAAACTGTATTTGTGCAAGCCCAATCTGGCACTTATCTCTTACAAACAACAGGTTTTGGCCTTGAAACCGGACTGTCTGATTCAGCTTATATTGTGCGCGGCCAAGGCATGGCCTGGTTGCTGCTGGATTATTCTTTTGACGCGGCACAAGTGCAAACGCGTTTGGAAGAATTATACGGCACCATTGGCATATATGTGACTGAAAACAGAACATCCGGTCATGTCACATACACCATTGCTTTTGGTCAAGAATTGTCAGGATTGGACTTCCCTCAGCTCCGCTGGGGTGAAACCCATGACACCACAAACCTGGTGAATGAGGTTGGCCAGCTGGTGCAAGTCAAAACCAGAACAGTGCGGCCAGGCAAAAAACTCAACAACATCCAGGCCATCACAGTCAATGCCAGTGACGGCACTTTTGATATACAATTACTGGGTCTGTCCACAGGACCTATTGCTTACAATGCATCTGCAGAAGATCTGTACGCACTGCTGGAACCTATTTTGAATCCCAACAATTCAAACCCAGCCCTGCCATACACATACAATTTCTTTGTGACCAAACATGACAATGTGTTTTACATTGTGTTCCAAGGTGAACATGAAGATCTGTTGATTGATCCTGCCAATATTGACACATCACTCTTGCAAGGCACACTCAGCCTCCAGACCCGTGTGAGCGGCCTGAATTATTATGGTGTGGAAACCATGAACATTGATCTGGGATCAGGAGATGATGTGATGAATGTGCAGGGCACGTCAGCTGTCACAAACCTGAACACAGGCGCTGGGGACGACCGGATTTACATCTCATCACAAGCCAATGTGGGATTAAATGACACCATAGATTTCCTCACAGGCCATCTGGACAATATACAAGGCACGCTCAACATCAAAGTGGGATCAGGCAGGCACCAGCTCATGATCAGTGACGAAGCCTCTTTGTCCAGTGATGACAATGTCGTGATCACAGATGACGCAGCAGTGGCTTTGGCCTGGGACGCTGATGCAGCAGCTGACAGTGAAATTTTTGTGCTGGGCTTGGCCCCGCGTTCCATTAACTATCAAGCAGCATTGGACGGCAACTTTGCAGACGGCATCACAGTGTGGAGTGGTTATGGGAATGACAATATTGTGATCAACAGCACACATGCGCGCGCAGGATTACGCACAGTGACCACATTAAACACAGGCTTGGGCAATGACCAAGTCACAGCAGATTTGCAGGAAAATGAAGATGGATTCTTTGTGCTCAATACCCAAGGCCCGTACAACCATGTGTTGGAACTGCCCACAGACATAGTGCCAGGAGACCATCGCACAGCTGCAGACAGCATTCAAGTCACCATCAACGGCCAAGTGCTGACCCCAGACCAAATCAGCATCAATTGGGACAACAACTTCCTGGCTTTAACAGTTTTGGCAGAAGACTACTTAGGCGCGCAAGCCCAAGTGGACATTGTGCGTGCCTCAGGAGAAACCTTGACGTACTTCATCACTTTGCCAGCCATGCCTTTCAGTGATGTGGACAATGTGGATGCCTCTGGCTCCACAGTGCCAATGATCATATTTGGCGGCCAAGACAATGACACAATTTTAGGCGGATTAAATGAAGACATTATTTTCGGTGACCGCGGCCGTGTGCATTATGCTGATGAAAATGGCCAAGTCGTGGCTGTGATGGGCAATGGCGGGCCTGGGGACAAAACAGATGGTGTGATCAGACCTTTGGGTCATGCGTACACAGTGGATTCAGCCATTGGCGGAGATGATATTTTAAGAGGCTATGAGGACCGGGATATTGTGTTTGGCGGTTATGGCCAAGACACCATTGATGCGTCTGCACCTGATGTGGCAGATGACTTGATTGTGGGTGACAATGGTGAAGCATTTTACACCCAAGGAATCCTCACAGAAATCCGTTCCTTTGATCCAGAAACCGGCAGCAGTGACACAATCACAGCTGGCCAGGGAGCAAATGTCATTATCGGCGGCGCAGCAGGCGATGAGATTTATGCTGGCGGCGATGCATCACCGGATATTATTGTTGGTGATGACGGTGTGGCCACATTTGATCCGGTCACAGGCGTGCTCTTAACCATAGAAACCTTGGCCCCTGAAGCGGGTGGTGAAGACACCATCATTGCTGGTAACGGCCCGAATGTGATTTTAGGCGGCAGCCAGAGCGATACCATCACCACAGGCAATGCTGAAGTGGCTGATGTGATTCTGGGAGACAATGGATTGGCAGTGTTTAACCAAGCAGGGGTTTTGGTGGAAATCCGC
>JANQER010000361.1 GCA_028278255.1 Elusimicrobiota bacterium
CATCCGTGGTTACCTGAGTAGTTACCTTTTAATTTATATAATGTTCAATCGTTTGAGAGATTCTGTGAGTTCTTTGACAGAATCAATTGATTTTTGCAATGAAGAACGCTCGTCTTTTGTTAAATTGAGCTGAATAATTTGTTCAATGCCATTGGCGCCGAGTTTGACCGGCACACCCAGAAAAAGTCCTTTGACATCATATTCGCCTTCACAATAAGCCGCACAAGGGAAAATACGTTTTTTGTCCTTCAAAATCGATTCCACCATGGCCACCACACTGGCTGAAGGCGCATAATAAGCTGACCCTGTCTTGAGCAGCTTGACAATTTCAGCACCGCCGTCCCGGGTCCGCTGCACAATGCCCTCCAGCTTTTCTTTGGGAATAAGCTCAGTCACTGGCACGCCAGCCACTGTTGTATAACGGGTGATGGGAACCATGGTGTCCCCGTGTCCGCCCATGACCATGGGCTGCACATCCTGCACAGACACATCCAAAGCTTCAGCCACAAAAGCAGCCATGCGGCTGGAGTCCAGCACACCGGCCATGCCAATGACTTTATTTTTTGAAAAACGTGTGGTATGATAAGCCACATAAGTCATGGCATCCAATGGATTTGACACCACAATCACTATTGCATTGGGCGAATGTTTGGCCACTTGTTCTGAAACTGACTTGACAATTTTGGCATTTGTGTTGAGAAGATCATCCCGGCTCATACCGGGTTTTCGCGGGAGTCCGGCAGTGATGATGACAATATCTGAGTGAGCTGTAGGCGGGTATTCAGTGGTCCCTAAGACACGTGAATCATAGCCGTACACAGGACCGGATTCTAAAATATCCAATGCCTTGCCGGCAGGCATCCCCTCACTCTCTGGAATATCCAACAGCACCACATTCCCAAGTTCCTTCTCAGCAATTCTTTGAGCCAATGTTGCGCCCACATGACCTGCGCCGATCACAGTTATTTTCTTACGCATCTTTCCCTCCGACGACAAAAAACTTCCCGCCCCTTCATTCCGGATGGCGAATTAGTGTCTTTGTGATTTGATTGCCTATTATACTCATCATACAAACTTTGCAAATTTTGCGCAAGAAGAAAAAATAAAAGGGTGACAAGGGGTGACAAGGGGGGGGACAAGGGTCAGGCGGTGGCAAGCCCCGCCCCTGGCAAAACGCGTTTTTAAAATCGCAAATCGGCGTGACTACTCAGGTCTATAAAAAAAACACATTGGAACCACGGATACACACGGATGAACACGGTAAATCTTTACAAGTATATTTTAACTTAAAAAGAACCATAATATTTTCGTTTTTACCGTGTTTATCCGTGTTCATCCGTGGTTACCTGAGTAGTTACAAATCGGCAATCTAAAATCAAAAATCAATACAGGGGCGGTTCCTCCCCGAACTGGCGAAAGATTTCTGCGGTGTGCTCGCCGAGCAAGGGAGGCGGGCCTTGGATGTGACCAGGGGTTTCAGTGAGCTTCACTGGAATTCCCAGGAGTTTGATCATTCCGGCTTTGGGGTGTTCGGTCTCTGCGATCATAGACCTGGATTCGACATGCGGATGACTGAGGGCTTCTTTGATGTCATAAACAGGACCACAGGGAATATTGAGTTTGTCAAAAATATCCAACCATTCTTCACGTGTTTTTTTGACCAATGGCTTTTCAATTGCTTTCAGGAGTTCTGTGCGGTTTTGTACACGATCCGCATTGGATTTAAACCTGGGATCCTGCGCCAATTCTTCATGGGAAAGCGCTTTGCAAAA
>JANQER010000366.1 GCA_028278255.1 Elusimicrobiota bacterium
GGGTTGACCATTTGAGCGGCATCTCCGGCCACCAAAAAACCATCCGTGAACAACGGAGGCATGGAATGATATCCCCCTTCCGGGATCAGATGCGCGGAATATTCCAATGTGTGAGAACCTGAAATCAAACGCCTCACCATAGGATGATTTTTCACATACTCCAAAAGATCATACGGCCGAATACCGGTCTTCTGAAAATGTGACAGTTTGGCGCCCAATCCGATTGACAAACTGTCTTTGTTCGTATAAACAAAAGAATAACCCAGCATCTCCTGCGTGATCTTGCCAAACATCTCAATGGTGGTGCCTTCATTTCCTTCCAAACAAAAACGGTCCTCGATTTTTTCCCGCGGCAAAGACAAAATCTCTTTCACCCCCAAAGCCACTTCATCAGACCGCCATTCATCCATCAACCCCACCTGCTGAGCCAGCATTGAGTTGACTCCGTCACAAGCGACCACCACATCCGCAAATATTTCATCGCCATCACTGCTTTTGATGCCAATGACTTGCCCGTCCTTCTTCACGCACTCAGCCACTGTCACGCCTGTAAAAAGCTGCGCACCGGCTTCTTCTGCTTTTTTGGCATACCAGCGGTCAAAGGCTGTTCTGATCACTGTGTAGCAGTTGTGAGGCGCAGACCGCCATTTGGCAGACTTATACCCCGCCTGACAAACGGAATCATCCGAAAGCACCCACATTTTTTGTTCAGTCACAGGCCGTTCCAAAGCCGCTTGAGGGTCTTTCCAGAATTCAGGGAGCAGCTGATCCAGCATTTTGGTGTAAAACACTGCCCCCTGGACATTTTTAGCGCCCGGATATTCTCCTCTCTCAAGAAGCACAACATTCAGCCCGGCCCGTGCCATAACCAAAGCTGCGGATGTGCCAGCCGGGCCTGCCCCCACCACTATGGCATCAAATTTATCATCAGACATAGACACCTCATCTTGAAATTTTTGATTTGCGATTAATCCCCTGAAGAAGAAGCAGGCGGAGGGAAAGTGGTTTCCACGATTTCCATCAATTCATCCAAACTGAAAGGTTTTTGCAGAAATTTAACGTTTTTTAATTCCAAAACCTTTTCAACCCTGTCTTCCACGTAACCTGTCATGAGAATAATGGGCACATTGGCATCCAGTTTTTTAATGGCAAATGCCGTGTCCAACCCATCCATTACAGGCATACGCATATCCGTGATCACCAGATCAACAGGCTCTTTTTCAAGGACTTTTAATGCCTCCATGCCGCTGGAAGCAATGACCACATCAAATTCCTTGGCTGAGAGCTCGAACTGTATCATGGTCCTGATTCCGGGCTCATCATCTATGACAATCACTTTTTTGGTCATAAATTATCTCATTTCCATGCAGGCTAACATCTGTTTTATTATGACGGGGGTTGCCAAGGGGGGCTGTCATGAATAATGCTGTTAACAGCATCAATAGACGGAAGCACATTCCCCTCCTTGTCCAGGAACTCCACTTGTTTTTCAAAAATCAACCGTGTCCGCTCCACAACATTGATGGACAAAAACTCACTCACGGACATGATCTTGTCCCCGCCCTGCTGTTTAAGCGTAATGCGGTCAATTTCAGCCTTGTTTGGTTCTTTTGAGTCAGACAAAAGGCTTCTCCCGTCCCCCAGAATTGACAGATGAGTATATTATAAATAATTAGCAATAAATTAACAATTTTATTGAGAAAATTTTTTATGAAGAATCCGGTTCACAATTTGAGGATTGGCCCTTCCCTTGGACTTCCTCATCACCCCCCCCACCAAAGCGCCCATCGCGCTTGTCTTACCGCTTTTAATATCCTGAACGGCTTTGTCATTCACTAAAATAATCTCATCCACCCATTCTGAAATCTGCTTTTCATCGTCTATTTGACCCAACCCCTTTTGATTGACAATGGCTGCCGGCTCTCCCCCGTTCACAAACATTTCATCAAAAACCACTTTGGCGGATTTTCCGGACACAGCCCCTTTATAGACCAATGCCACCAAAGCCGC
This sequence comes from Elusimicrobiota bacterium, assembly GCA_028278255.1. Classification (GTDB taxonomy): domain Bacteria; phylum Elusimicrobiota; class Elusimicrobia; order FEN-1173; family FEN-1173; genus JANQER01. The sequence continues at coordinate 2,011 of JANQER010000366.1, forward strand.
TAGACTTTCCGGTGACACAAGTGACTCCTCAATCTCTTTTTTGGCCGCATGAAGACGGCCCAAAAGCTCTGTGGTCAGCCAATTGGCCAAAGGTTTTGCCGCTTCTTTCTGCATTTTGCCCTCAAACCCTTTCAGCCCTTCTTCATAAAAATCAGCCAGTTTTTTTTCAGCGGTTAAAACGCTTGCGTCATAAGAAGACAAGCCAAACTTCTCAACGTATCTGGCGCTGCGCGCCTCAGGCAATTCAGGCAGGCTTTTTTGCAACTCTTCCAAATATTGATCACTTAAATTCAAAGGCACCAGATCCGGATCAGGAAAATATCTGTAGTCGTGCGCTTCCTCTTTTGACCGCATGGACTGTGTCACATTGTTTTGTGCATCCCAAAGCCGCGTTTCCTGAACAATTCGGCCGCCTGAATCCAAAACAAGCGTTTGCCTGTCAATCTCATAGGCAATGGCCTCACGCACGCTGCGAAAAGAATTCATATTTTTGACTTCGGTTTTTGTCCCCAAACCCTGTGCACCTGACGGGCGGATCGACACATTGGCATCGCAGCGCATAGATCCTTTTTCCATATCGCAATCAGAAACACCCACATACCGCAAAACAGCGCGCAAATGAGAAAGATACGCTGCCGCCTCCTCCGGGGTTCTTAAATCAGGCTCTGACACAATTTCCATCAATGGCACCCCGGTGCGGTTTAAATCCACCAAAGAATAATCCAGCGGACGGCTGCCAATGGCATGAAGGAGCTTGCCTGCGTCTTCTTCTAAATGAATACGATGGATCCGGATATCTCTGGACTGCTCATCCACCTTCACCTGCAAATGCCCATTCTCAGCCAAAGGCAGCTCATATTGTGAGATTTGATAATTTTTAGGCAGGTCCGGATAAAAGTATTGCTTTCTGGCAAAAACAGAATGCTTGTTTATGCGGCAGTCCAAAGCCAGCGCAGACCGCACCAATCCTTCCACAACAGCACGATTCACAACCGGAAGCACCCCGGGATAACCGCAGCAAACAGGACAAATTTGCGTGTTGGGATCAGCCCCGAAATTTGCGGGACATCCGCAAAATATTTTGGATTTTGTCTTCAGCTGCACATGTACTTCAAGACCAATAACGGCTTCATAAATTGACAATGGAAGCTCTCCTTTCTCTTAAAGTCCGAAGCTCGAAGGACGAAGTCCGAAGTAAAAAAATATTTCTTGGTTTATTTTTTCATGCACAAGGACCGGGCAAACCCGGCCCCTGCGACTTTCCTTTGCCTTTTACTCAGGACTTCGGATCTCGCACTTTCTGATGATGTCCAAATCCGACGGATAGACACACAAATCTTTTGCTTCTTCCAGTGAAAACCAGCAACAGTCTATTATTTCCCTGGGATCACTCTCTCCCGTTTTCAGCAGAGGACGCATCCGAAACCAATGAACTGTTTTATCGACCAACCACCCCTCTCTTTTAAATTGATAATGCGCATGCCCAAAAACACATATGATTTCACATTCCCAGCCTGTTTCTTCCTTGACCTCGCGCAAAGCCGCCTGCTGAGACGTCTCTTCTTTTTCCAAATGTCCTTTGGGGAAAGTCCAGACAATTGCTCCTTTAAGATTTTTCACTTTAACAAGCAAAACACCTTCAGCGCCCAGCACCACACCGCCGGCGGACACTTCTTTTACCTGTCTTTTTGATTTCATTTCCACACCCAAAAATAGAGTCTAAACCCGGACACCCCGGAAATAACCAAATCCCAAGAAACAATAACCAAATAATAACCAATGACCAATATTCAATAACCAAACAACGGCCAAATTCCAAAACACAAGACTCAAACGTGACTGCTCAGGTCTTTTATGTTTTATGTGTAATTGCCCAATTTATTGGGCGTTTTTAAGAATTTTTTACAGATCATATCTAAATACGCCCGATAAATCGGGCAATTACAGAGAC
>JANQER010000394.1 GCA_028278255.1 Elusimicrobiota bacterium
GGAAACGCCTGGCAAACGACGCAGATACCACAAAGCAGAAGCCATTGTGGCGCCTGAATTCCCGGCTGACACAAGAGCATCTGCTTTTCCTTCCGCCACCATTTTGGCGCATGTCATAATCGATGAATCTTTTTTGTTGCGGCAGCCTTCTGAGGGTTTTTCATGCATGCCGATCACAGTGGGAGCATGCTGTATCAGAAACTCATTTTTCGCATGCACATGCGCCAGTTGTTGTTCAATGAGCGGTCTGTCCCCCACAAGTATCACATCATGATCAGTTTCTTGACGCGCCAATAGGGCGCCGTCAATGTTGACTGTCAGTCCATGATCTCCTCCCATCACATCCAAAGCCACGCGGCAACTCATGGGTCTATCCTCAATTTTTGGGCCACCATCAAGTGTTGTGTCAAAAAACCTTTTGGCTGCGAATTCATTGATTTTTCGTTAACCGGCACTTTATGACGGCACATTTTTTTGACCACTTGATTTATGATTTGTCTTCTTTTTTGGTTTTTTTGACTTTTGGAGGCAATATCAGCTCCCCGCCATAATAGCCGCATGCCGGGCAGAGCCTATGCGGCATATGGGCTGCCCCGCAATTGGAACATTTGGACAATGATTTGGCTTTGAGACGCCAATTTTGCGAACGCCGCATTCCGCGTCGCATGGGTGTGTGTTTTTTCTTTGGATTAGCCATTTTTTCTCTCTCTTCGTTTTTTGGTTAATTGTCTTTGACAAAATAATCTTTTAATTTTAAAAAAGGCGATTCTTTGGATTGTCTATTGCACTGACAAGCCCCTGTGTTGAGATTTTTTCCGCAAACCGGGCATAATCCCTGACAATTGGTTTGACATAATGACTTTGCCGGCAAGGCCAAAAGCAAGGATTGACGCGCCTCTTCTAACACATCTACATAGGTTTGATGAATAGATGTGTGCATATCAAAACTCACAGGAAGCGTCTTTTCATAAGAATCCATACAGCGAGAACACGATAATTCCATTTTGGCCTTCATATGAACAACTGTCAAGATATCATTTTCAAAAGCCTCTGCGTGAATATTCGTTTCTATTGGACATAAAATCACCGGATGGTCAGGCATGTCCAGTACAATCTGATCCGTTGGGATAAACGTCTTGAGGTCTATGACACCTGCATCTTGAATCTCATGAACATGCAATTTCATCCAGTCCTCCGTCTCTGGGTCCCTGATTAATATGAAAGAACTGTTATGTTAAATTTTGAAATGTAATTGTAACGGTTTATTCAATATATGTCAATTCATAATGACCGGTGCATAGGTGTCTTTTTTATCTTTCACACCTCATCAGGCGGACATCTCCAAGATCCGACAGTGCTTTATTGGCGGATGCCCCTTCCCCTCGGCAGATGCAAAGACCCGCACAAGGCCCGCCCCTACGACTTTCCTAATGTCAATAAAAATCATACGTACTTTGTGTTGACCGTGTTTATCTGCGGTTTTCTAAGTCGTTGCTTAAATTTACTTAAAAACGAGATAGAATCATGGCTGATTTGTGTTGGTTTGAGGTTCCTTAAGTGTTTGTTTTGACGTAGTTCCTGCTTTGGGCAGATGTGGATTAATATGCGCCAAATAGCTCTCGGCTTTTTGAGACCAATTTGAGTCCGGATATAGGGCAATTAAGCGCTCAAAAGTGCCTTGAGCGTCTCTGTATTTGTTTTGAGCCATCTGAACTCTCCCCAATGATTCATAGGCTTTGCCATTTAAATAATTTTCAGCATACTCATCTATGAATTGTTGGTAATGGTTTTCAGATTCCGTCCAATTTTGCGACTCCTCAAAGGCGGCGGCTATATTGAACAGAGCCATGGCGCGGAGCTCTGGATTGTCTGCCTGAGAAAAAGTGTCTTGATAGGCCTTAATGGCTTCTTCTTTTTTTCCTGTTTTGAAATAGATATCTCCTTTGAGCAAACCGCTTTGAGAAGCCAATGCTCCGGTGCGGTGAGAGTTTAATATATTTGTCAGCGTCTCAATGGCTTTTTGGTTTTCCCCCTTAAACATTTGTGTGTTGGCCAAAGCATATTGATCCCAAGCTTGAAAACGCAGCCGTTTTAGGTTGTAGACAACAACAATAGATAGAAATGCGGCCACTATAATGGCGCCGCAAGCCAAAATTGCTTGCTGCCAATGCAAGAAAACCCAATGCGCAACGCGTTCCAATAAATTTGTCACAGGATCTGTTTTTTTGTTTATTGAATAAGACATTTTTTCCTCTTTTTTTGTTTTTAAAATCCGCCCCCGGGCGGACTTAAACCACCATTCTCTCCTTAGGACGGAGTGGCTCTATTCAATTGAGCTACGGGGGCAAAAATCAAAAATTCATTAATAGTGTATCAATGAAACAACCGGACATTCTTTTATTTTGTCTCGGCCATTTAAAAAATTTAATTCTATCACAAAAGCCATGGCCATTGGCTCACCGCCAGCTTTTTTGACGAGCTGTGCAACGGCTTGTGCGGTTCCGCCAGTGGCAAGCACATCATCAACGATCAACACTTTTTCTCCAGGTGTTAAGGCATCAATATGCATTTCCAATGAATCCTGCCCATATTCCAATTGATAGGTTTCAGAAAATGTTTTATGAGGCAGTTTGCCTTTTTTGCGCACAGGAATAACGCCGACATTCATGGCATGCGCCACGGCTGATCCAAAAATAAAACCTCTGGATTCTATGGCCATGATCTTGGTGATACTATATTTTTCACCAACCTCTGCGATTTGCTTAATGGTGCGGCTAAAGGCGTCCTTGTCTGCCAATAAGGGCGTAATATCTTTGAATATAATGCCCTTTTTGGGAAAATCAGGGATATCCCGAATATATGATTTCAATTCAATGGTTTGTGTGGACATAGGAACTCCTCTGACAACAAAATTGTAAATCCGAAGCACGAAATCCGAAACCAAAAAACAAAACATAACAAATCAACATACTGAACAAAAATCGTTTCTGATTTCTAAGTTTGCCTTTTGTCTTTTTTATTTCGAATTTCGGATTTAGAGTTTCGAATTTTCTTTTAAAGTATTCCCATCCTTTGCGCCACACGGCGCAAACGCAGCAAACCGCGTTCTTCCAATTGCCGCACACGCTCCCGGGAAAGCTTGAGTTTTTTGCCGACTTCCTCCAGGGTGAGTCTGTCCCGCCCTCTCAGCCCAAAACGCATTTCAAGGATATTTTGTTCTCTTGGGCCCACTTGATCAAGGGCCATCCCCAAATCATCATGGATTCTTAAGAGTGAAAAGACTTGGTCAGGTTCTGAAGCCTCCTTGTCTGACACAATATCTCTGATAAACAGATTTTCATCATCATCCAACGGGGTGTCCAGACTGCCTACATTTTTTGAGGCTTCATGAGCATCCAGTACGCTTTTGATCTGTCTGACAGACAAATTCAGTTTGTCTGCCATTTCATGCAAAGTGGGATCACGGCCAAGCCCTGACTTCATGCGGTCCCATTCGCGCATCCATTTCCGCAAGGCTTCTAATGCATGTGGCGGTATTCGAATCGTTTTGGATTGCTCATCCAGCGCACGGCGCACAGCTTGCTCAATCCAATAGGCTGCATAAGTGGAAAAACGGAAGCCGCGCTGGGGATCAAATTTTTCAACCGCATGCATCAACCCCAAATTCCCTTCTTCAATGAGATCCAAAAAATCTATCCCCGGCCTGTAATACTTTTTTGCAATGGGTATGACCAACCGCAGGTTGGTCTCAACAATTCTTTTGGCGGCTTTTTTATCGCCTTTTTTGGCGCGTTTCCATAAAGAAGCCATTTCTTCTTTAGACACATTTTGTAAACGTTTAATGCCTTGAAAATACTGCGTCACAGCGTCCAAACTGTCTTTCATTCAACCTTCTCCTTTGTCACCCAGGTAGCATAATAAATAGAAAGCACATTTTTCCTTGCATCCATTTCTTTAAAACCGTATCTCAAAATGTGTATAATGGTTCTGCAAAGGCGCCAATTCCGTTGTTTCACATTTGTCTATGCGCGCCCATGGATGCCCGGATTTTAGATGTCCCAGAATTCCTTCCAATGACTGTTTTTCGCCTTCAACAGCCATCTCCACGGAACCATCTAAGCAGTTTTTCACCCATCCGTTCAAGCGCCGTGATTCGGCTGCTTCTTGGCAAAAATATCTGAAACCAACGCCTTGCACGCGTCCTGTGAATCTAAATTTTAAATGCATCATGACCAATGACGACTTTCATATCCAACATCTCGGGGTGCAGGGACTTGAACCCTGGACCTCTTGGTCCCGAACCAAGCGCGCTACCATCTGCGCTACACCCCGGGAAATTGGATCAAAATCATTTTTGACGTGCGATTTTTGATGGCCCATTAAAAACCCGTGACTACTCAGGTCTATAAAAAAACACATTGGAACCACGGATACACACGGATGAACACGGTAAATCTTGACAAGTATTTTTTAACTTAAAAAGAACCA
>JANQER010000426.1 GCA_028278255.1 Elusimicrobiota bacterium
GCCAGCCGTCACCATTTGTTTTATCTTGATCACAGCGGGATGAAAACGCAGGACAATGGCCATAAAAAATATTTTTTGACTGCGTGCCACGCGCTGTCCCAAGGATTGCCACCCGGCCAATTGATGGCCCAATGGCTTTTCCATAAACACATGGGCTTTGGCCTGAACAGCCATGGCAAGGTTTTCTCTGTGCGCAAAAGTGGGAGAAGCAATTAGCACAATCTCTGGTTTTTCATTATAAAATTCTTTTTTTGTGTGAATTGTCCTCATGTGGTATTTTTTTAAAAACAATGCATCTTTTTTTTGGTTTTTTTTACTTGTGTATGCGACAATGTTATTGAACTTACGTGATTGTAAATTTTTTAAATGGCGCCTGCCTATGGAACCGCGGCCAATCAGCACAATCTTGATGTTTTTGGGTAGCGGACTTTGCTTGTTCTTATTCATTGCCTGTCTCTTTTTATGTCATGAATTTTATAGCACCAATAGTGGATGCGTTTAATGACTCGGCATATTTTTTCAACTTCTGTCCGGGTCATATGGGAATACAAGGGCAATGACAGGACATGCTGCGAAGCCCATTCTGTGACAGGCAATCCAAGCGGCACAGTCTCATAGCGATTCTTATATACGTTTAATTGATGTAAAGGCGGATTAAAGTATTGACGGCATTGGATGTTCTCAGCGTCAAGTGCGCCATGCAAACAATCCCGTGTGAGCCCAAACTCTTTTTCATCCACAAGAATACAAAAATCTTTATAGGTGCTGCGATTTTCTCTAGAGACTTTTTGAAAACCAATACCTGGCGTGCCCTGCAAACAGTCTTGATAGTGTTTTGCCAGGACATTTCGGTTTTTGACATTCTTTTCCAAAGAGGGCAGAGCTTCCAGCCCCAAGGCTGCGTTGAATTCGCTCATTCGGGCGCTGAGCCCTTCAAACACACAATCATAATTGCCTGGATTCCCGTAATTGCGCGCCCAGCGTAATTTTTCAGCCAGCGCGTCCTGATTTGTGGCAATAATCCCGCCCTCACCAGCTGTAAGCAATTTGGTGGGACTCAGGCTGAATACTTCTGCGTCACCAAATGTGCCCACATAGGCTTGCCTGAACCGAGATCCAAAGGCATGCGCTGAATCAAATATGAGTCTTGTTTTTCTTTTACGCACCAGGGATTGCAATTCATCTACATTCGCAGGATTGCCAAACATATGCACAGCCAAAACAGCGCCCACATCAGGACCCAAACGCTTTCTAATATGGCCTGGGTCTAAGGTCAATGTGTGCGGATCACACTCCAAAAAAACTGGTTCAAGCCCAGCCCACACAATGGCATGTCCTGTGGCGCAAAAGGTAAAGGAAGGGACCAGGACTTTTCCTTTGATGTTGAGAACCTTGAGAACCATCATGAGCCCTGATGTGCAGTTATTAACAGCCACCACGTGTTTGACTTTCAAATATTTTTTAATTTTTTCTTCAAATTGGCAAACATAATGGCCATTGGTGATCATGCCGCTCTTCAGGCTTTTCTTCACTTTTGATAAGAGCGGTGCTGGCAATGGTAATGTGGGCCGGGTAATGGGCAATAAAGCGCGAAAAGCCGGCACACCTCCGAGTATGGCTGGCTTTTTCTTAAAATCTGGGCTCATCTGTTTTCTCCTATATTGTAGTAGTGCGGGTTACTAAAATGTCGGATCCAGCCGGCTTTGTGCGCTTTGATAATATCTTTTACTGATTCTTGAACAGATTTTTCAGTGGTGTAATCCAGGGTGTTTCTTATTTTCTTAAAGGACACAAAATAGTTCCGGGCATCCTGGTTCCTTTGGGAACAGACCACCTTTGCCCGGGGAATTTCTCCGGACACCACAGCCGCGATTTGCTCAATACGAAGGTTGCGTTTGTCATCACCCACATTGAATATTTCACCTTTTATGACCGGCAAAGGCGATTCAAGGCATTTGACATAAGCGCGGGCCGCGTCTTCCACATTCAAAAACGGCCGCCATTGACACCCGCCGTGGACATTTATTTTTCTGTCCCGTATGGCAGTCATTGTCATTGTGTTGACCACTAAATCAAACCGCATTCTGGGCGAATATCCGTATAGAGTGGACATGCGCAAAATGGTTGGAGAAAAATTTTCATCTTCAAGGCTGAGAATTCCCTGTTCAGACTGAATTTTAGAACGTGCGTAAAAGGACACCGGATGGAGTGGGGAATTTTCATCCACTATGGATTGGGCCTCGCCATAAACACTGCAAGTAGAAGCAAAAAGAAATCTGTTTATTTGATGATACTTGCAAGCTTCAGCCAGGATTTTGTTGGCCAAATAATTGACTTCTATGGTTTCTTCAGGACGATTCGCACACGCTGGGTCACCCACGACTGCCGCCAGATTAATGACCGCGTCCACGTCCCGCAACACAGAGGCCCATGCGGCTATATTGCGTATATCACCTTTTAAAAAAAAGAATTTCTTTTGGTTATACAGGTCACGGATGGGTTTTTCTCCGAACAAAAGAGAGTCAACCACTTTGACGCCGTATCCTCTGGCCAAAAGTTGACGAACAAGAACGGACCCTAAATATCCTGCCCCACCCATTACCAGCACGCTATTAATGGAACGGGCAAAGGGTTTTTTGTGTGGATTAAAAGACTGTAAATCAGAGCAGTTAAGCACATCTGTTAAACAGCCCTTGTTGTCCACCAACGGAATAATACGCACGGCTGGCAGTTTTTTATGAAGGCTTTTGACAATGCGTCTGGAACAAAAATCGTCTTTTCTCTGTTCTTGTGTGATCACAATCGGCACACAATTGCAAACAGTCAGGACTTTTTCTTTGATATCAATACCTTTGAGT
>JANQER010000443.1 GCA_028278255.1 Elusimicrobiota bacterium
TCCCCGCCAAATTCTCTCGGGATATAAACTTCAGCCCCTTGAGGCGGATATAAAAAACCCAAAACATCATCATCTTCAGAAACAGATTGCACACAATCTTCTCGATAAGGCGGAACACGTTTATAGTCCATATGACCCTTTGCATAAAAGTAGGCCTGTTTCGCAGGCAGAATAAACCATGATTCATGCCTCATCTTTGACGTGTCTTCACAAAGACCATGAACCTGATACCGGCCGTTCTCATCCAAATGAATCATTCGATGATGCGGTGAAAGTTTTTCAAAATGACTATTAAATGGAACTTTCACAACCTGCGTCTCGCATCCCGCAAAAGGCAAATAACCATCATCACGGCAAACCTCCACCTCTTTCAAATCTGAGACAGGGGGCTGCCACCACCCGCCCGGTTCTAAACGATTAAAAACCGCAAACAAAATAGGAGCTGCAGCATTCAAACCACTCAAATCAGGTCTTCCCTCTCCTGTGGCGTTTCCCGTCCACACCCCAACCGTGTAACGTCCGTCAGACCCAATGGCCCATCCATCCCGATGACCATAACTTGTCCCTGTTTTCCATGCCACAGGCCGCGCACTGGCAAAACTCTTCCAAAAAGAATCAACACCAGGGCGGGAAACCGCCTTTAATGATTCCAAAGTCAAATAAGAAGCTCCTGGCCCGATTAAAACAGGGAACCGCTCCCTCGAGTGCGGAGACAATCTCACTTTTGTCTCCGCCATATAATCTTCTTGCGCATAAATCCCGCCTTTGGCAATTTGAGCCATTCGTGAATACATGCTTGTTAATTCCCATAATGTTCCTTCCCCCCCGCCCAAGACAAGCGAAAGCCCATAATCTTCCGGCGGGCGAAACAAATGCTTCATTCCCAATTTTTTCAACAAATGAGCAAAAGGCGCTACCCCGTATTGTTGAAGCATATGCACCGCTGGAATATTCAAAGACCGCGCCAATGCCATTTTCGCCGGCACAGCGCCGCGATAAGACAAATCATAATTTTTTGGAACAAATCCTTCAAAATGAGTGGGCCTATCAGGGACAAGCATATCCGGCAACAATTTCCCCTCCTCCAACATGACGGCATACAAATAAGGTTTTAATAAACTGCCGGTACTGCGAGGCCTCTGAATCAAATCAATTGCAGCGCTGTTCTTATTCCAAGACCTTGTCGGATGATTGCCCACATAAGCTTTCACCGCATTTTCCTGATGGTCAATCACCAATATTGCTGCTTGATGAATTTCTTTCTTGGTCAGAATACCAATGTGTTTTTCAGCAATTTTTTCTACGGAAATTTGCAAAGGCTTCAAAATAGTTGTTGAAAAACGAAACTCCTGGGGATTCTTGATCAAAAGTGTTTCCAGCAAATGAGCTGCTTGCCTCGGCAAGGGATGAGGGGCTTCAGGAAGCGGCTCCGCCATGGCCAATT
>JANQER010000006.1 GCA_028278255.1 Elusimicrobiota bacterium
CGGTTCTCCGGGGCCGCGCACCCACACAAACCCGCTGGTGAGTATGGAATAATCATAATCCTCCTGATCAGCGCCATCCACCAAACCAATGTACTGCTGAATCCACGGACCCACAGCATTCTCGCCATCACCATCTATATAAGTCATTGTCAATCCCTGCGCATCACGTCCGCCTGAAAAGGAAAGAAGCGGCAGCACATTCGGCACATGATATTCGGTGAATGACACACCCATATCTCCTGACCGGTATACCCCGGCAGTGGTGGCATGATAGATATAATTGTCCTCATAATCAAAAAATGTCCCGCGGGAAGGGCCTGAAATACCGCAGGGCGTCCAACTCACGCCCTTGTCCATGCTGCGAAACAGTTTTTCATCAGTGGCGCATAAAATCATATTTTCATTTTCACTGTTTGGGACCCAGTATTTTATCCTTTCATCTGTTTGTAAGGGGATTTGAATTGAATACCAATATTGTCCTTTGTCAATGCTCCGGAGTGGGTTTTTGCCTTCATTGGTAAAAAACACAATATTGGGGTCTGCACAAAAACCCAAAGGAACAGAATAAAGCAAGTGGCTGCTATAAATGATTTGTGCATTGTCTATGGGGTACCAATGTTGTCCACCGTCTGTGGTCCTGAACAATGTGCCCATGTCTGTGGCCACAAACCATAAATCTTCATCATACGGACTCATGCTGAAACTGGTAAACGCCCCTCCCCCGCCAATGCCCTGCGGTTCATATAAAGCCGCCTGACCAAAAGACAACCCCATTAAGCTCATCAATAAAAACATGAATATATATTTTCTGATAGTCATAAATAACCTCCAAGACAGGTCCGACTCATTTAGATGAGTCACCATACAGTTTAGATAAGTTTAGTTTCTGTAATTGCCCCATTTATGGGACGTATTTTGAATAGATTTTTGCTTTAAAGAGCCCGATCAATCGGGCAATTACGTCCTTATCTCATCACCACAATCTTTTTCCTTTTATCCACGCCATTGCCTTTGATGTGGACAAAGTATAAACCGGATGAAATGTTTTTGGGAATCCATTCAAAATAACCTGAGGACACATCGCGCTGAGCCCCTTCCCATACCAGTTCCCCCATCAAGGTAAAAATCCGGCATTCATAAGCGCCTGTGTCAGCGCCTTTGAAAAATATCCTGGCAATATCACCCTGATCAGGATTCACAGTGCCTTTGCCATTGTCTGACCCACAGATTTTAATATCACCTTTTTTCACTGGCACACGCACCCCATCAAAAACAGGATCATCATAGGATTCATCTGCCGCAGAATCATCTACCATTGGGTCATTATCTACCGGGTTCTGCTCTGGCAAAGTTTGTGCAGAGGCTTGCTCAGTGTATAATGAATTGTCCTGACCATTAAATGCTCTCACCTGATAATAATAAACTGTGTTGGGATTGAGCTCTTGATCTTGATAGCTCTGCACATCAGCCGACACCAGTGCAATCTGTTCATATCCTGTGTTCGTATTTTCGCTTCGTTCTATTTTAAATCCCTGCTCATTGTCAGAATGCTCCTGCCAAGCAAGATTAATTTGACTTTGCGAAACAACAGTCAGTGTCAGATGAGTCGGCCGGCTGATCACAAGTCCGCCTGGTTCAGCTGATGCTGTGGGACTGTTGTCTGATTCATAAGCACCAGCATAAGCCCGCAACCGGTAATAGTACCTGACATGAGAGGTGAGTCCTGTGTCACTGTATGTCTCTGTGTCTGGGTTAAGTGTCCCGACAAGAAAAAATCCAGTGTCTGACATAAGACTTCGTTCCAAATAAAATCCTTGTTCATTGTCTGCATTGTCCTGCCAAGTCAGATTGATTTGGCCTTCTGTTCCTGGTATTGCTGTGAGAGAGGTGGGCGCCATGACCACAAAAACATTTGTTTGTGCTGATGCTATATTGCAGTAACCTGAATGTTCAGCCCCTTGACAAGCCCTCACACGATAGTAATACACAGTGTCTGGGTCTAATCCTGTGTCAATATAAGTGTCTAAGCCAGCGCCTGTTTCTGCTATTTGCATGAATCCCGTATCAGGAAAAAGGCTGCGCTCTATCTTAAACCCTTCCTCATTGTCTGAAGCATCTTCCCAGGACAAATTGATCTGTTCATCTGAAACAGCAAACACTTCTAAATTTTCCGGGGCATTGACCACAATACCCTGAGTCACAGCAGAATCTGATACACTGAAACTCGATTGGTCTGTGTCATTCACAGCTCTGACACGATAATAGTATTGAGTGGCTTTGGTAAGCCCAGTGTCAGTGTACTCAATAATATTTTCTCCCACTGTAATCACTGTGGCGTACCCAGTCAAAGGCAACAGACTTCGTTGAATCTCAAATCTTGTTTCATTATCAGAATGATCCTGCCAAGCCAAATGAATCTGTGTCTCTGACAAAGCAGCAGCGTCCAAATCAGTGGGCGGTTCAATGCTCACCACAATGCCTCCGTCCCAGCCTGCCAAGCGGGCCATCAGATACCACCAAGCCTTGGCCTTGTGCACACAGTTCAGTCTTCTTTTATAATCATCTGATTCAGGATCATTGGCTGCATGACCAGAATGATTACACGGCGGCAGGTGAAGACAATCTCCCTCATAATCATTTGGATCACATCCAGCGGCCGGCATTGGGCAGTCCTCTGGGTGCGCATTGCACCAATCAATACACCAGTCGCACTCGTCTGTGGTGCCTAAATGAGGATTGCCATCCGGATCATGCGTGTCAATATTTTCAAAATCAAACAACACTTTGTTGTTGGCCAGCACATAGTCGCGGATACGCTGGTTATTGGCAGCCAAAGGGGGGTAGATTTGAACACCGTCAGTGCTCATGCTGTGTGCCGTCATATAGATAAACACAATCTCAGGATATTCAGATTCCAGCACACTCATATTGGCCAAATATTCGTCCACATCAGGGTCATTCGTGGAATTGATTTGGTCACACCATGTCCAAATGGTGTACCCGAACAACCCCGAATCCAAAACCCCGCGGGTTTCGTTCATGCCAGTGGGGTTTGACCAGTAACCTTCAGGGCTGTACATGACACCACTGCCATCATTATAAAACCGAACACCTATGGGATTTTCCTGAGGAGGGACGTCTGGATCACCTTGATAGTGTGTCCGAACAATTAGTTTATAGGTGGGATCTGCGTGCTCCAGAAATTCCATGCCCTGAATCATCTGGTTCCCATGGGATCGTCTGGCATAATAAAAAGTCATGCCTTTGGCAGCTTCAATCCACTCAGAGGGGATATTGTTAAAGGCTTTAACAGCCGTGTGATCAATAATCAGCGGTTCATCCCAGGACAAAACACTGCGTGCTTGAACAAGAAGTGAAAGCGCTAAAATCAGGAACCCATGTTTCTTGAACATTACACCCTCCTGTCAATCTCTTCATCAGGATAAGCAGGAGGTGACACAAACATATATCAAGCATGACACATTTTTGTCACACTTATGAGATAAATTCATATCTATTTTTGAATATGTTTTTTAAGTGACATCTTAAGTTAAGCAAAAGAACCCTTGACATAAACCTTGACAAAAACTTTACATAAATATATCTCTTTATCAAAGCTGGATTGGTTCATCAAAAACCTTTTTAACCGGACACCAGTAAATTACAATTAATGTTTCTATTCTATCTGTCCATTTATTGTTAATGAGGGGATAACAGACGCATCAGAACTGTGCAAACTCGCATTGCGCAATTGAATGGCCAGCACATTTTCCCCTGGCGTGAACAAATGACTCAGCGATGTGAGGTCATACTGAACCGGCACGCCAGCTTCATTTTGAGCGCTGGCGCTCACATCATAGGCTGGCTCGCCCACAATATTTTCTCTGGCCACTTCCACACCATTGATATAAGCCACAAAACCATCATCAAAATCCATTGTTAAAATAATAGATTCATAAGCAGTGAAGGGATTGTCAAATGTTTTCCGCAGATAAACCGTGACATAATTTCCGAACATATCATCAAGCACTGTGGCATCATCATTGTCATTGTATCCAATGCCGGTGGGGCCGCTCAGCCATGCTGTGTCATCAAAATCAGTGTCACGCCAGTCAGACGGCGGTTCACTCGTGCCTTTCAAATACTGCCAGATTTCTCCGACTTGAATCAATGTTTGTTCAACAGGATCAGAAGAAGGTTTTGGTGTTGTCACTTGCAACAACTCAGAAGGCATGCTTTCATTGCCTGCCTCATCATAGGCTGTGACATAATATTCATAGGATGTGTCAGGTGTCAGGTCTTGATCTTGATAAGAGGTATTCACAGTTGTCATTATTTCTGTGTTGTCGCGAAAAATCCGGTAACCCACCACATCTGTGTTTTCAACCGGGTTTTCCCAAACCAAGTCAACTGTTGTTTGTGTGACCGCACTGGCAGAAAGATTGATTGGCGCCAATGGCGGGGTGGTGTCTGGTTCTTCCAAAGTGGAAACACTTAAGACACTCGATGCTATGCTCTCATTGTTGGATTGATCAAAAGCTGTGACAGCGTATTGATAAGACGTTGACGGCAGAACATCTTGATCCTGATAGTTTGGCTCAATACTTGCGCCCACTTCAATGCCATCCCGATACACGCGGTACCCGGACAAGTCCTGATCCGGGCACGGCTCCCATGCCAGTTGAACTTCTTCGTGAGTCACATTGACTTCGTGCAAACCCGTTGGCTGACCCGGAGGCGCATCGTAATAGCCCGTGATGGTCAGAGATGGAATCATAGAAGCATCTGAACTATGAAGACCGGCATTGCGCAGCTGAATGGCCAGCACATTGGATCCGGAATTGAATAAATGACCTTGGGCTGTCAGATCATATTCCACCGGCGTGCCGGCTTCATTCTGGGCGCTGGCGCCCACATTATACGCTGGTTCGCCATTTACATTTTCCCGCGCCACTTCAACCCCATTGATATAAGCCACGAAACCATCATCATAATCCATTGTCAAAACAATAGAGTCATAGGATGAAAAAGGATTGTCAAATGTTTTTCTGAAATACACTGTGCAATAATTCCCAAACATGTCATCCAGCACAGTGGCATCATCATTGTCATTATACCCTATGCCTGTGGGACCGCTCAACCAGGAGCTGTCATCAAAACCGGTGTCACGCCAGTCGGACGGAGGTTCGGCTGTGCCTTTCAAATATTGCCAGATGTCTCCCACCTGAACCAGAGTTTCCTCAACCGGATCAGAAGGATGGGCGTCTGCCAAAGTTTTGGCGCTCACCGGAGATGAAGGATCAGATTGGTTATTGAAGGCATCATAAGCCCTGACAGTATAGGTGTATTCTGTATCAGGGACCAGATCAAAATCAATGTAAGCCGGTTCTGTCCAATCATTAACAATATCAGACCCATTGCAGTTGATGATGTATCCTGCCACATCTTTATTGCTGGGATGATTCTGCCAGGACAAAGCAATAGAAGTCTCAGACACTTCATCAACAGTGAGATTAACAGGCGGAAAAATGACATCACCATCTGACACGGCACAGGCCGTTTGGCTGTAATAAGAGTTTTCACTCCCATTATATGCTCTGACCCGGTAAAAATATTTGGTGCCCGGGGCCAAACCTGCTGTGTCATCATAAGATTCAGCGCCGGCCGGCAAAACAGTGATTTGCTCATAATTGATCCCGTTTTTTCCGTTCAATCGCTCGATCTTATACCCGGTTTCATTGTCTGCATTGTCTTGCCAGGACAAATGAATATGACCAGTGGACACTATGGCGGCAAACAAACCCGAAGGCGCATCAACAGAAGGAGCTCCGGCCGGCAGAGTGGTGACAAACTCATAATCAGAATGTCCGCTCACACGGCCGTCTGAATCTTCAGTCCGCAGCATATAACGGTATTCTTTATCAGGCAGCAATCCTTCATGCACGAAATACGTACTTGTGATTAAACAGGATTTCTCATTACGACGTCTGTTGTTTTCATCCCGGTATTGAATAAAAATATGATAGCCTTTCACGCCGGCCTCTGCTGCGGCAGAATCCCATGTTAAAGTCACCTGACCCGGCCCTGAAGCCGCAGCCTGCACATTTTGCGGCGCAGCTGGTTCAGCCACCCCTGACAAACTGTCCGGCCGCGGACCATGCAGCATGCCCATGCCGTAAAACGCATACCAAATCTTTGCGGGGTCATTCGGATCCAGTGTGGTGGAATAGCCCCTTTTTCTGTGCGGCACATACGCATTAGAGGTCCAGGTCGCGCCCCCATCCACCGTATGAATCAGGCTGCTGCCATAGCTGTCTGTGTTCACATAGTATTTCCCGGACGCATAAGCTTTGTTAGGCGCGCTTTTGTCAAGAATAATGCTGTATCCATATCGAAAGTAATACACCCGGTTCCATGTCCCGCCTCTGTCAGTGCTTTTCCATATGCCGCTGGTCCCTGCATAATCCACATCATAATCCACCAGCCACAGCGTGTCAGGATCAACAGGGTCCACAGCAAAACTGGTGGGATACCGCCAATAGTCCTGCAAATCACTGCTGCTGCCTGA
>JANQER010000082.1 GCA_028278255.1 Elusimicrobiota bacterium
TTCCGGCTGGACCGGGAATACATGCCTGAACTCCAGTTCCCGCAGCTCATTGTTCTCACCTCTTATCCCAATGCTTCCAGCCAGGAAGTGGAAAACCTCATCACCAAACCAGTCGAAGAAACAGTGGGCACTGTGAAAAATGTCCGGCGCATCCATTCTGTTTCTCGGGAAGGCATATCCATTGTCACTGTGGAATTCATTTGGGGCACTCACATGGACATGGCTTCACTAAATCTTCGTGAAAAAGTGGATTTGGCCAAAGCCAAACTCCCGCGCGATGCCGGAGAGCCGCGCATAGAAAGATTCAATCCTTTTGCCCTGCCTGTGATCACACTCAGTCTCTCAGGCAAACGTGAAGATCATGAACTCCTGGCCCTGGCCAAGCGGCCCACTGCAGAGCTTTTGGAAAAATGCCGGGGCGTGGCTGCTGTGTCCATCACAGGCGGCCGGGAGCGTGAAATCGCCATTGAACTTGAACAAGCCAAACTCGCTGCGCGCGGACTTCCTATACTGGATGTGGCCAAAGCTGTGTCGCGCGCCAACATCACTTATCCGGCCGGCACAGTCAAAGACAAAACATTCGACTATGTGGTGCGCGTGATTGGCGCCTTTAAAAAACCATCGGACCTGGCCGGCCTGGCAGTGTCTGTTGACCGCGACAAATTGTCCAGCAATCTCACACGGGAAGAAACCAAAAAGAAAAAAAGACAGGGTCCCAAAAAACGCCAAACACCCCAGCCCATTACTCTGGCTTCTCTGGGACAAGTCAATGACACTTTTGCTGAAACCAGCAGCTATTCCCGTTACGACAGCCAGCCCAACATTTCCATCAATATACTCAAACAAGCGCAAGCCAATGTGGTGCGCGTGGCTGACGACATCAAACGCAAGCTTCCTGGCTTGCAAGACAAACTTCCGCCGGATGTCTCTCTCAGAATTGTCTATGACCAGTCCCTCTTCATTAAATCAGGCATTCGTGGACTCCTCAGAGACGCGCTTATGGGCGGTATCTTGGCTTTTATGGTCCTGGTGTTCTTTTTGGGGAATTGGCGGGACGCTGCTGTTGTCAGCGTGTCCATTCCTATCTCTTTTCTGGCCACATTTTTCCTGATGGATTCAAAAGGCATGTCACTCAACACCATCACGCTGTCAGGACTGGCCATCAGCATTGGCATGATGGTGGACGGCGCCATTGTGGTGCAGGAAAACATGACCAGACAAAGGGCGCTCGGCGCT
>JANQER010000128.1 GCA_028278255.1 Elusimicrobiota bacterium
GGCAGGCCAGCAGCAGGTCTTCGAGGATGCTTAAATAATTTTCAACGACTTTCCTTTCCACATGACATTCCCGGCCAATTTCAGTCACATTAAGTAGAGATCCATGAGAGAAGCTCGCGGTTTCAATAAACCGATGGAAAGCCCCGATCTGACGGACAAGTCCTTCCATTTGAACCTCTTCTTTTATGTATAATGTCAGATAGGTTTTTAGCGTGTCATGAGGGGTAGGAGAGGCATAAACCAAAGGCAGGAGTCCATATTGGAGGGCTTTTTCAAGATTAAATTCTTTGCCAAGCTCTGCTGCCATAAAAGGATGCATGGTTTTTAAGAGCGCGCGTCCGGCGAGGAGATCCACGCCTGAACGTTTTAATTTGCGTGAGCTTGAGCCTGTTAAAACAAACCGCCATTTTTTTTTCTCAATCAGTAAATGAACAATGCTTAAGAGTTCCGGCACTTTTTGGATCTCATCCAGGATAAAGATTGTTTTGTCCGGCTGTGCTTCTACAATTTCCTTCAGATATTCCGGATGTGCATTGAATTTTTGATATGTGTCAAGATCCAGTAAGTCAATCCAATAGGCTTTTGGAAAAGCAGCTCTCAGCCAGGTTGATTTGCCGGTTCCTCTGGGGCCAAAAAGAAAAAAATTGTCATGAGGGTTTTGGAAAAATCTGTGTATCATACTTCCATTTTACGCCCTTTTTTGGAATCGATATACTCAATTATGTCATAAATATGGGGACATTTCAAGAGCATTTTTGCAGTGTTTAACGAAACTATTTTATATTATCGGTAAAATGGCAAGTGCAAGAACGGATGGCATTGTTTATTCTGAAACAGGCCTGATAAAACAGTTGGCCATGACAGCAATGCTTGCCATCTTTACAATAACACACGAATCTGATACTGTCCAAAGAAATTGAACCCGGATTGAAATGTAACTGTTCAGGGTAGGTAATAGACACTTTTTAAAAGTGTCCGGTAAATCGGCAATGTCAGAGACTTTGATCATTTGCCCGGGTGAAGAGGGCGTCCTTTGGGGATACGCACCCGCCAGTTACTGGCCAGGCTTTATGAAAAAACAGGTCAAGGCGAGAGACAGCAGGCGGTCCTCAGATCGCTTGGGGAAAAACTGATTTACAGTCATTGGGCTTTGCCTGCAGAAGAAAAAAGCAAAATATATCAATCCATTTTGAATCGGTATTTAGGCAGGCAGGAACAAAACACGCGTTTTTGGCTTGGGCTCAGCGCCAGTCAGAAAAAACTCATGTCATGGCAGCAAACAACCAAGCACCAAGCCCTGTCAGAGATACTGTCTAGAATCAGAGACAATCAAAAAATTGAAACAGGTGGAATTTTTTATATTCACTTTAGCACAAAAACAGGGCATTTGGGTAATTGCCCAATTTATTGGGCGTTTTTTAAAATTGATTATTCGCTATTAAGAAATACGCCTGATAAATCAGGCAACTACAAAGGCCAGAAACTGCGTCATGTTTTTGTGCTAAAGTGTCAAGAAATTCTATCATTGAATCCATTCATACTAAAGCATTGTTCACGAAAAAATAACCCCTAAAGGGAGTATCGCTTTCAAAAATACACCCTATAAGGGTTACTATTTTTAACAATATATAAAAAATACCTTTTAGGGTACAAATTATGCAAAATATTTTGACATTATACCCAAAAGGGTGTATATTATAGATGAGTATTTACCAGGTGAGCGCATGGAGAGAATATGAATATTGGGAAAAAAATCAAAGAATTAAGAAAATCAGTCAAGCTCACTCAAATTGAATTGGCTGGCCGTACAGGCGTTGGTTTACGTTTTCTTAGGGAATTAGAGGGTGGGAAATCCACTGTCCGAATGGATAAGGTTCATCAGGTGCTTGAATTCTTTGGGTGCCACTTAGAGGTTGTGAAAAATGCCAGAGGATAAATTTCGCCAAGGCATGGTCCTGTTTTATGATCAAAAAGCAGGTATCATTGAAGAATGGGAAAAGGGATACAGATTTATATATGATGAGCAATTTATCAAAGGCAAAAAAGCCATTTCTGTTTCTTTGCCTGTGACACAAGCTGTGCATGAAAGCCCTCACCTTTTTCCATTTTTCATGGGGCTTTTGCCTGAAGGATGGTATCTGGACATTGTGACCAGAAAGATGAAAATAGACAAAAATGATGCTTTTGGCTTGTTGTTGAGCACCTGCCAAGAAACCATAGGCGCAGTCAGTGTTCATAAAATAGGGAGTTAAGATGAGAAGTTGTGTGCTTTGCGCAGGGCAAATGGAGCAAGAAGGTGATGGACACAAGGCCTGTTTAAAAAAACTATTTGGTGTGACCTATTGGCCGCGCATCAATTTTGGGTTGCAGGATCTGGCCTTAAAAGCCCAGGACATGGCGGGAAAACTGTCAATTTCCGGTGTTCAGGCAAAAGTATCAGTTAAATTGAATCGGAAAAGCAAGGAATTGGAAATTGTTGCCCAACAAGGCGAAATAATATTAAAACCGCAGATTGACACATTTCCACGTGTGCCGCAAAATGAAAATTTATGTATGAATATGGCGCTCAATTTAGGAATAGCCGTGCCCCCGCATGCGCTTGTTCAGCTAAAAGACAAGAGTTGGGCTTATGTGGTGAAAAGGTTTGACAGAGCCCAGAACGAAAAATTTCACCAGGAAGATTTTTGCCAAATTTTAGGGGAGGACAACAAGTATAAAGGATCTTTGGAAAGAGTGGGTAAAAAACTTTGGGAGATCTCTGATGTGCCTGGATTGGATGTTCAGCTTTTTTTTGAAAGGGTTTTATTTTTCTTTATGATTGGCAATGGCGACGCGCATTTAAAAAATTTTTCAATGCTTTATGACAGCCAAGGGCGGATGAGGCTGTCCCCGGCGTACGATATTGCGTGCTCCAAACTGGTGATTCCCGATGAGGAGGACATGGCTTTGTCTTTGAACGGGCGGAAAAACAAGATCACAAAACGGGATTTTGATCATTTCGCTGAGGCACTCAAAATACGGAGCGATGTCGGATATAAAAAAATTCTAGGGAAGAAAGATTTGATTATTCAGTTCATTAAAGAATCAACGCATTTATTGGACGAAGAAAAGACAAAATGGCTTGATATTGCCCAAGAAAGAGCCAGAAGAGTGGCCTCGTCCAGTGACTAAAAGCAGGAGCGGCTAGCTGAAACCAGGTTGGGCGGACAAAGCAATTGAGTCCTTTAAGCAGGTTGTCTCCAGAGCAGCTTTGAAATTGTGCGAAAATCTTAACAAACAGCTGCGGTTTAGATAAGGCCATTTCTGATTTGACGGATAATGGCAGGCGCTTGTTCCACCAGATAGAGGGGCAGGGACAGGAGATGGAAGCGGACAGTTGTCCCGCCCTCTGAGGTCAGTTTATGTTCGACAGTTGAAAGAGAGGGAGGGTTCAAATCAAACCTGAGCGCGAGGCTCGTTTTTTTCAAATGAATGAATTGATGAAGAGATTTAAGACTGCCGGTTTTCCCGGATTTTACTTCCACCGGCACAATGGCATCATCCACTTGTATGACATAATCCACTTCTGCATTGTTTTTCTTGCCTTTTGTATAAACAACCCCTTGTTTTGTCAATAAATATGATCGTTTAAGGGGTTCTTTTATCGGAATAGCAATTAACCCGAATTTTTCAATTGAAAAATTTCCTTCGCAGCGCTCAGGAGGGCTTCGCCCTGGGTTCACCCCTCGGAACATGGCCGCACAGCGGCCACATTCCGAGCCCTGAGGGAAAATTTTCATTTGCACTTTTTTGTACATCAATCATTGACGACAATATTGTGCAACTGAAAATTTTGGGTTAATGAAAATAGCGCCGTCTCAGGCAGACAATCTTATTTTTTGTTGTTTTTGGTCAGCAATTGGTCTGTTAATCTCAGCCATTCAATCAGCAGCTTTTTTTCCTGGGAGTCGTGAACAACCCGGCTGAATCGGTGGGTGTCCAAGGCATTGACAGCTTGGATGTAATCATTGAGGGTGACTTTGCCAAAAGAATAATTCTCAGTTTCATCTTTCAGGATGGAGCGGGACAATTGGATTTTTTCCTGCGCAATATCCATTAAATGTCTTTCCCGCTGTATTTGCAGGGACAGATTTTCCAAATCCGTATACAGCCGGCGGTATGTGTTTGTGCTGGCCAACCGGGTTTTTTGCGCATTCACACGCGAGAGACTGTGCGCTGCTTTTTTGTTTTGATGGGGCACAGGCCATGTCCATAAAATTCCGCCATAAAACATCTCATCTTTTTCCGCAATGTCCCATCCCGTGCCTTCCCGCTCATAACCCAATCGAAGAGCAATAGAGGGCAGCAATTCATGCGCGTTTTTTGACACTTGCAAGGCGCTTTTCTTTTCCATGAGGGCCAATATCTGGGCGGTGCGGCTTGTCTTTTTGAACCGCGCATAAGTCTGCGAAAAATCAACCAGGCTGTTGAAACTGGGTTTGTCCGGCTGGTAAATTGTTTTGTCCTGAATCGCTTTCTGCACCAGGTTTTGCGTGCGCTCAAATATGTTTTTCAAATCCACAAGTTTTTCTTTCTTGGCCAGGACCTGCAATTTAATTTTATTCACATCAATGGGCAAAGCGATTTTGCTTTTTCGCCTGTCATGGACATTGCGCAAAAGCTTCAAGTTCTCCTGATAAGATGATTCCCCGATTTTCAGTTTGTGGTACGCTTCATGCCAAGTGCAATAAATCACCATCAATTGCGCCAAATAATCCTCATACGCTTCTGTGATTTGATATTGGGCTATTTGAATCTCAGCCCCAATCAGCTTGTCCTGGTATTTTGTGGTTCTGCCAAAAGCATTTCTGGCAATCGGCTGAGAAATCAAAACGGAAAAATCAGAGAAATTTTTGGTGGACAGCGCAGAAGGCCTGGACGTGTATCCTGCTGACACCTGTGTGCCTGTGAAGGGAAACAGTTTTTCCAAAGACACTGACACATCAGGCTTTCCCTTGTGTGGGTCTTGAAAAACAGCATAATCACTCTTCACGGTCACAACAAGATCCCTGGCAGGCAGCGCCAGATTTTTCTTATACTGCAGCGCCAGTTCATCAGCCAGAATCTCTTCAAACATCGTGTCATTTTTGGCTGACAAAGACACAAACTCTTCCAAAGAAAGAATCCGGGCTTTGTCTTCTCCCTTGACCCCAAAAGGGCAAAAAAACAAGACACACAACAGCACGAAGTTTTTTTTAGTCATTTGTTTTTCTCAGATACTTAAGTTTAATGTCTTCCACCACAGCATACACGCACGGAATCAGCACCAATGTGAGCGTGGTCCCAAACACCATGCCCCACACCAACACCAGCATCATCTCCGCCAGCATGGCGTCATATCCGGCAAAACCGTACGCCGTGGGCACAATCCCTGCCACAGTGGTGATGGTGGTCAGCATAATGGCCCGGAGCCGCGTTTGCACCACAGAAGCAATCAACTTGTTTTGACTGCCCTGCTTGGGCTTGTTTTCATATTCGGTCTGAAGTTTCACCAGCATAATAATGGCATCATTGATCACCACCCCGGACAAGCCCAAAGCGCCCACTGCCGCAAAAAAACCAAACAGTAATTTCCCGTGCAGCCAAAAAGCCAAAATAATCCCCACTGTGCCAAAAGGAATGGCCAGCATAATAATAAGGGGCTTTACCAATGAATTAAAAAGAACAGCCAAAATCACATAAATCAAGAAAACAGCCATGATCACGGCATTTCTCAAATCAGTGCGGGATTCACGGGTGTCCTGCACTTCTCCGGCAAAAGACAAAGTGGTGGAAGGATACTTTGTCAAAATTTCGGGGAACACATGCTGTTCAAAATATTCCGCCACCTCAATGGGTGATTGTTTGGCGCCCTTTTTCAAATCCGCATCAATCAGAGAAGCGCGCTTCAAATCCTGCCTGAAAACAGATGTCGGGGATGTCACCTTTTTCACATGCACCACATCCCGCAAAGGCACCAAATAATTGCCTCTGTTTTCCACGGGCAAATCCAGTACTTTCTCAATATCATTCTTGGCCGCGTCTTCTATGGTGAACCGCACATGAACATCCTCATCCCCGTTGGAATATTCATAAAGCACAGTGCCTTC
>JANQER010000136.1 GCA_028278255.1 Elusimicrobiota bacterium
CACAGGGTTATGGACCCCGGGCGCAGGCAATGAAATTTATTATGATTTGGCTTATGTGGGGATTGGCACCACTGATCCGGCTTATGATTTGGATGTGAATGGCGCCATCAATGCGCAGACCAATTTGTGCATAGGCACAGATTGCATAGATTCCTGGAATGCAGTGCCGCCCTGGACAGTGGGAACAGGTCCGGACCGTATTTATTATACGGCTGGTAATGTGGGCATAGGCCCGGGTGTTGTGACGCCGAGTGAGGCCTTGGAAGTGGCCGGGAATATTGCTGTTTCAGGCACAGTGGATGGTTATGACTTGAGCGCTGCTGGCCCTGTGTGGGACAATGATTTGGTCAATGATGATGTGGATGCTTCTGTGTTGACGTCTCTTTTCACCGGCACAGCAGGGTTGATGCGGAAAATAGATGCCTCAAATTATGGGACATTGGGGTCTTTGCCGGGTTCAATGATAGACAATGATGCCATTACATCCGCGCATTTGGCCGCAGATTCTGTGGCCTCAGATGAGATTGCTGCCAATGCAGTGGGGTCGAGTGAATTGGCTTGCAGCAATGACAATGAGCTGTTAAGAGGCGGAACAGCCGGTTGTATACCCTATGACAATTGGGACACAGCTTATGGATGGGGAAATCATGCCGGCGCCGGGTATTTAACAAGTTATACGGAAACAGATCCCACAGTGGCTTCAAGCGTGAAAGACGGCGTCAGCTGGAGTGAAGTAACGGATAAGCCTGCGGGTTTGGACGGTCATTCATTGGATGCGGCAGATGGCAGTACAGCGGATGTTGTTTATGTGGACAATGCCGGGAATGTGGGTATTGGCACAATGAGCCCAGGCAGTCAATTAGACGTGAATCCGGGTTCTATACGTTCTCACAGCGCTCAAAGCACAATGGCGGACCCTGAGTATATAGAAATAGGCCATACCGGGAGCTCCGCTTTTATTAATACTGCACGTGACGGCACTTTGTCATTTCGGTATGAGGATGATCCCAAAATGACATTGACGCTCAACGGCAGATTGGGCATTGGGACAACAAATCCGCAGTCAATGCTGCATGTTGACGGAAACGCATGGGTTGCAAATAGTTTAAGGGTTGTTAAAGATGGTGATATAAATAAATATGTAGACATGACCGTCACTGATACTGAGACGGATATTCAGAGCAGGGGGAGCGCGCTGGCTCTTAACAGGAATGCCGGTTCCGATGATGAAAATGTTGTGATGTGTGTTGAAAAAGGGAATGTGGGCATTGGAAATGGAGCTCCTATCAGTAAACTTCATGTTTTTAACGGCGATGCCTATGTGCAAAATAATACAGGGAGTTCTACATATGAATATGGACTTCGTACATGGGTTTCCTCCACAGGGGAAAGAGCTTATGGAATTTATTCACTTGTGAATGCTCCTACTGACAATCGCAATTATGGTATTTATTCATCCTGTACTAGTGGCGATATTGCTAATTATGGTATTTTGGGATCGGCTTCTGGCAGCAGCCAAACTAATTATGGTATTTATGGGGTTGCTTCTGGAGGGACCACCAACTATGCTGGATATTTTGACGGTGATGTTCATGTGACAGGGACATTGTCAAAAGGCGGGGGTAGTTTTTTGATTGATCATCCGTTGGACCCGAAAAACAAAGTGTTAAGGCATAGTTTTGTGGAGTCTCCGGATATGAAAAATATTTATGACGGCGTGGTTGTCCTTGACGGACAAGGGGAAGCAGCGGTCAAGCTTCCGGATTATTTTGAAGCCCTGAACAAGGATTTCCGTTATCAATTGACTTCCATAGGCGGTTCACAGCCTGGTCTTTATATCAAAGAGGAAGTCCGCAGAAATGGTTTTGTGATTGCGGGCGGAAACCCGGGAGGCAAAGTGTCATGGCAGGTGACTGGCAGCCGGAAAGATCCTTACGCAGCGGCTCATCCTATTGTTGTTGAAGAAGAGAAGAGCGGCGATAAAAAAGGCAAATGTATGCATGAAGAAGCATGCAGATGACAGGGGAAATATAGTGATTCAATTGTTTTAATATGTTGATTCTTCATTTCCAATTCATCGGATTTAAAGGCGGTGATCTTATGATGTTCACAAGAATATGTTTCATGCGGGTCCCAAAATCCATACTGGTTTTTGTCCTGTCCGTTTGTCTGAGCCTGCCGGCGTCATGGGCGGGCGCGCCTGCGCAGATCAATTATCAGGGGAAACTGGCCAATGCCGCCGGCAATCCCGTTACCAATGCCGCGCAAACCATTCAGGTGGAAATATTTGATCAATTGACAAACGGGGCATGTGTGTTTGGTCCTGAAACCCATACAGTGGATGTGGGCAATGGGGTGTTCAGTCTTCAAATCGGATCCATTGCTGTTGGGTTAGGCGCGGCTTTAAGAAGCGGTACAGATTTGTATTTGGAAGTGACCATAGACCCGGGTTTGGTCACAGAAGCTGTGCTGATCCCGCGGCAAAGACTGGTGGCAGCGCCTTATGCTTTGGCAGTGGCGGCAGACAGTGTGGGCACAACAGAATTGTCAGATGATGCAGTGACCAGCGTCAAAATAGATGACGGTTCCATCACAAATGCAGATATTAATGCGGCTGCCGGCATATCAGCCGGCAAATTGTCAGGCGTGCTGACCGCAGGCGGGAATAGAACAGATGCGAATTTAGACACATTAACAGCAGGGGCAGGCAGTGACGCAGACTCATTGCATACCCATTCAGGCTTAACCCCGGCAGATCATGCAGGCACACATGCACCTGCAGGCACAGACAGTTTGGAAAGTGTGTATACGAGCCTCTCCACAGACCAGACCATTAACGGATTAAAAACATTTAATCCGCCGGCAGCAGGCGCGCCGTTTGCATTGGGGGCTAATGGACAAAATCAGTTGGTCACAGGATTAAATGCAGATTTATTAGACGGCCAAACAGCATCTGATTTTGCATTAAGCGCGCACAACCACAGCGCTGGGAACATCACGTCTGGCGTACTGGATTTGGCACGCGGCGGCACAGGCGCGGATTTGAGCGGAACCGGCGGGGCCAATCAGTTTGTGCGGCAAAACACAGCCGGCGGGGCATTCACAGTGAGCGCCATTACAGACGCTGATGTGCCGGATACCATCACAGCCAGCAATTATCTGCCGTTAACAGGCGGTGATGTGAATGGCCGGTTGTCCATTACCGGCGGAAATGATTTGTGTTTGGGCGGCGTGTGTGAGTCAGCCTGGCCGGATGCAGGCGCATGGTTAGACGGCGTGGGCGCCAATGAAATCTATTATGATCTGGCTTTTGTGGGGATTGGGACAGATGACCCTGCGTATGATTTGGATGTGAATGGCAGCATCAATGCACAAACGAATTTATGCATAGGCGCAGACTGTATAGATTCCTGGAATGCAGTGCCGCCCTGGACAGTGGGAACAGGTCCGGACCGTATCTACTATACGGCCGGTAATGTGGGCATAGGACCGGGTGTTGTGATGCCAAGCCAAGCCTTGGATGTGGCAGGGAATATAGCAGTGACAGGGACAGTGGATGGGGTGAATGTGTCTGATTTGCAAACGCAGGTGGATAATATAGATGTCAATGATTCTGTGGAGGCTTCTGAGTTGATATCTCTTTTCAGCGGTGCGGCAGGATTACTGCGGAAAATAGATGCTGATAACTATGGCACATTAGGGTCTTTGCCGGGTTCAATGATAGACAATGATGCCATTACATCCGCGCATTTGGCCGAAGATTCAGTGCGAGCGGAGCAAATTGATGCTGATGCGGTTGGTGCGAGTGAGATTCGCGCTGATGCCGTTCGCTCGAGTGAAATTGCGCCGGATGCAGTGGGATCCAGTGAGATTGTCGTAGATGCGGTGGGGTCAGATGAAATAGGCGTTGATGCCGTTGGTTTAAGCGAAATGGCGGATAATGCGGTTGGATCTGCTGAGATCATAGATGGTTCCATCACAGCCGATGATTTGGACACGACTTATGCAGAGTATGCCTTCAGCACAATAAGTGTTCCAGGGACAAACCCTGTGGCTGATTCTGCGTCAGACACACTGACCCTTAATGCAGGTTCTAATATCACTATTTCAGGAAGCGGCGCGGACACAATCACTATTTCAGCTTCCAGCGGAGGAGATTATCTGCCTTTATCCGGCGGAACCATGGAGAATCCGGCCAGCAATATTGATATGAATACGGCTGTCATTACAAATATCGGGGATGCCGACACTGATTTTACGGCAGCTGGCGGTTTGAATGTGGCTCATAGAATTGGCATTGGAAAAACCGATCCAACTTATCCTCTTGATGTTGTGGGGCAGGCCAGAGTGTCTTCGGATTTGTTTGTTGGTTATGTGAATTGTGATGCAGGCGCCCAATTTGGCGGTACTGTTATGATTGGGACCCCTTCAGACACAACAAATTTGACGCTGTTTGGTGATTTAAGTATCAGCGGCACTGCCAATGCCAATGTGAAGAATTTTGAGATTGATCATCCTTTGGATCCTGAAAATATGAAACTGGTCCATTCCGTGGTGGAGGGACCGGAGATTGCTGTGTTTTATCGGGGGGAATCCAAACTCGTGAAAGGCAGGGTTGTGATTGAGCTGCCGCATTATTTTGAGTCATTGACCAGAAAAGAGAACCGCACAGTTCAATTGACATGCAAAGACGGCGGGTCTATTTTATTCGTGTCAGGCGAAATTAAGGATGGAAAATTTGAGGTAAAGACAACAAAAGATGGAAACCAGAATCAGGCCTTTTATTGGGAAGTCAAAGCAGTACGCGCGGATGTGGACCCATTGGTGGTTGAAAGAAACAAATAATTTGGCTGAATCGTTGCATGTAAGTAAGATTCTATTAGTGAATAATGCATTTAAATAAATATTTTGACTGAGTTATTGTGATATATATGTTTTAGTTAAGAAAAATGGATTTATTTTTTGGCTGTAGTGTTGCATGAATATTAAATTAGACCAACCTGAAATGAGGGAAATTTTGAATTTAAACGATTCAAAATGTAAACAAAAAGTAAACAAATTTCATCGGTTTTAATGACCCATTTATGGAGCGCTTCTTGATGGGCTTTTGCTTTACAGAGCCCGATGAATCGGGCAATTGCATCATTTAATTGGTGCTTGTATCTTGGTTATTGGTTATTATTTGGTTATTGTTTCTTGGAATTTGGTTATTTTCGATAGTTATTCCGGATTTAAGCATGAGAGGGAGAGGGAGATGAACTGGACACGTGAACACGTACATTCCAGCATACTATATATAAAGGCATGTCTGCCCAAATGGGGGGCATTGCTTTTTATAGGGATGTTTTGCGTTTCCGGGGTATTGGCTTTTGAGATGCAGGGCGGGGATTACAGGATTACGCGGGATGATGTGAATGCCGGCGGCGTGGAAGAGCAGACAGGGCCAGGCTATAGATTAACAGGCAGTGTGGGCGGGATTCAGACCACAAAGATTTCTGATGCCGGCGCCACTGTGACTGTGGCGCCCGGGTTAATGGAGCAGTATTATTATCCCGCCACTGTCACTGATGTGAATCCCACGGCTCATCCCAGTGATCCCACAGTGATTCAAGTGCAATGGACTGCGCCTGCGGCCGGCATTGATTTGGATGACCTTGTTTCTTCTTATGATGTGAGATATTCTCTTAACCCCATCACAGACCAATTTGTTTTTGCTTCAGCCACGCCTTTTACAGGACCTGCGCCTTTAACACCTGGTGCTGTGCAAAACCTTGATATCAATAATCTTGAATACAATACCAACTACCATATTGCCATAGAAGCCAGGGACAATGACAGCAATCAGGGGTATTTGTCCAACAGCGTGACTTGTCACACTTTGGCCAACACGCCCACTGATCTTGTTTTTGAAGGTTTTACAACAAATTCTATTATTCTTTCCTGGGACACTGAAAACCCGGACGGAGATTTGCTCACGTTTGAAGCGCAGGCTTCCATTTTTAGTGATTTTTCCGCTGATGTTAAAATTTTGAATACAGCCGGTTCTGCTCCCAGAGCAGAAGTGGAATTCACTGATATGTTTCAAGGCATTGAATATTTTTTCCGGGTGCGTGCGTTTAATTCTGATATGCCGCCTCAGCCGTCACCATGGAGTTCTCCTGTTGTGTCTCAAGAGATTCCAGTGGATATTCCCGGCGATGAACCATTTTCCAATATTGGCGTGGACAGAATCACAGCCAATTGGAACCAGGGAGATGGCACGCCCGGCCCTGGTGTGACATATCAAGCTGAAATGGCCACAAACATTGGTTTTACGGATAATTTGGTCACCATGCCTGCCATATCCGGTTTTTCCCAGGAATTTAACGGTTTGCAGCCGAATGCCACTTATTATTTCCGTGTCAAAGCCATTGCACAAGGCGGTGGTGAATCTGACCCTGCTTACTTGGGCTGGACCATGACAGGCGTGGATCATGTGGTGTCTGGGAATGTAGATGACGTGCAGGTGACAAGCGCTGATTTTTCATGGGCGCGTGTGCCGAATCCTGACAATTATTATTATCAGGTGGAATTGTCAGAGGATCCTGCATTTGCCGGCGGTGTGTTTTCTTCGCCGGTCATTCAGGACAACGGCACAAGCCCTATATCAACCCAAATCACTGGTTTAACAGCCAATACCACTTATTATACACGAATTTGGACATTGAATCATATTCAGGATCGGTTTGGGCCGGGCACTTTCGGCACCGGGACCATTGCCACTGACCCTGTGCCGGCCACAGGCGGATCTTTTGTGTCTGTGGATGACT
>JANQER010000138.1 GCA_028278255.1 Elusimicrobiota bacterium
AAGAATAATATATCAAAAGCAATAATTCATTCTTTTCTTCCTTGGCTTGGGAGGAACGGTCATAAGTCACTATACGATTTTAGAACAAGGAGAATTAAAATAATGAAAAAAGTGATGATTTTAGCAGTGATGACGGGTTTATTGGTTTGTGCCGGAGCACAGATTGAGGGAAAGACAAAAAACAAAAAAAATCAGAAACCACATTGGGTGAAGGTGGGGAGAGAAAAAGTGGATGCCAATAATCAGGACCGGTTTGGGCTGGTGAGACTTGGAACAAGGAAAGTAAAATTGAAAAAAAAAGTTGGCAAGAAAGACATAGAAAAAGAATTTGCCGCTGAAATATCAATTAAATTTACTGATGACAAAAAACGGTATGTCAAATTGGGTCAGATCACGCATGACGAAGTTACGGCAGACAGCTTTATTGTTGTATTTGACAAAAAAAACAAGGGCACAATGATACAGCTTGATGATGTTCATGTTGCTCGGGCATATTTTTTGAATCAGGAAGCAATTGTTATAGAAGCATATGATCGTAATGCATTGATTGTGTTCAATGGAAAAGGGCAAAAGCTTTTTGAATACAAAGGGGATTATATTCATCAGGTTTTACCGTCAAAAGATGGATTTTTGTATACAAAATATATCAGCCCGGGAGAGCAGAAAGCTGGCCTTTACAAATACACAATGACGAATCAAAAAGATAGGTTGTTGTATGAGTATGAGACGGGGAATTTAGGTTTTACAGCAGTTTTTCCTTTTAATAGGATGCATTGGCTATTCTTAAAAAGTAGTAATAAACAAATATTGTTTAACAAGACCGATAAAATTATTTACACTTGGAATTTTGAAAGAACCCGTAATTATACTTTTTCTCTTGATGGCAGATATTTGTTGTTTTGGCAAAACGATGTCAATATTAATATGGTAGATGTTGGCAGTGGTAAATTGGTGTGGAGAAAAGAGCCTTTTGTTTATGAAGGAACAAAATATTATTTTTCAATAAAAATAGAGTTTGAAGATAATAAAGTAATAGTGCCATTAACATTGCCGGCAAAATATCGAGGTTATAATAGGGTAGGTTTAAATGCAGTTTTTGATATGAAAACAGGACAATTGGTGTCGGTAAAAAAGGCAGATAATTGGAGGTAAAATAATATGAACATAAAAAATCTTTTTATATCTGTTTTTTTATTATCAACAGCTTTTTATCAAGCCTATGCTTACTTGCCGGATCCCGGGACAAAAAGCACTTCAACCTACACCAATATCACTTCTGATTATGGGCCAAGGAATGTCACACAAGGCTCTAATCCGCATAATGCTATTGATTATGATATTCGTGTAAATCAAAAAGCTTATGCGGTTGAGGGTGGTCAGATACCCGGAACAAATGGAATCAGAATAAATGGCGCCAATTCATTCATTTCTTTCGGGAATTGGAAATATTATCATATTGAATACA
Organism: Elusimicrobiota bacterium; assembly: GCA_028278255.1. Classification (GTDB taxonomy): domain Bacteria; phylum Elusimicrobiota; class Elusimicrobia; order FEN-1173; family FEN-1173; genus JANQER01. Next base: position 1,466 of record JANQER010000138.1, read on the forward strand.
CCCATAATTCTGACAATACTTTTCAGGTGTATCCGGCAAATACTTTTACAGGTGTGGCAGCGCCGGTAATAATCATCAGAGAATTGCAGCAAGGGACGACAAGTTTAATAACAGTAAATGTATTAAGTTCTATCACTCCATCAGTCAATATCGTTGATCCTCAGACAGGCACAGAAATTTCTACCACCAACCAAATCTCCCAATATGACTGGATATTCACGCCGAACGCTGCGTCAAATCATTTGGATATTCGTCGGTCTGCTAATTCTAATCAGCGGAATCCTCTGCGTGATATAGCTTATAACAATGCCAATGCCCCTGGACTGACGGATGCAGATGTGCGTTTTGGGCGGGATAATAATGGTGTTTTCACGGCATTGGCGAATAATATTGTTTACAACAAAACCCTTACAGAAGTGCGTGTGGATGTTCAGGATGATAAGGATTTAAATGAAATAAATTATATTTTAATGAAAGGCACAAGAACCATAGAGGATTTATGGCAGGTCAGATATGAAGGGAATATTCACAGCGGGTCAAATGACATCAGTGTTTTAGGGGATGAGCCGGCAATTCAAAATGCCGTGGCAGAGAAATGTTATCCTGTGAATGTGGGCGCCACAGATTGCGGGCTGGATTATTTCAAATATCATTTTTATACCAGACGCAGGCAAGGGACAGAGCGGACAGCGAATATTCAGGCATTAACAAATGAACAAGCGCATTACTCTGATGGTGCCTATGACATGAGAGTGCGCGCCACAGATATTCGCGGCACATCTACTACAGTAAATGTGCCTATTCAGATAGACAACTTTCGCCCTTTCCGCCAATCCATAAAGATTGGAACTGATTATGAAGACCAATGGACATTCCAATCAAACCAGTATCAATACAGCAGAATCACCAACAACTGCATCAGCACAGCCACAACCAGCCTGCCGGTTGAAGTGACGTTCAGCGAGCCAATCAGAAACACACCCACTATGAGCGTAAGCGGTGGTGTGGGCTTTCTATTACCCACATCTCAGCACCCGTGAGGCGAGTTCCCATCCCTCAGTGAGATCCGCCAGTCGTTTCCATCCCCGCCAAAGCG
>JANQER010000183.1 GCA_028278255.1 Elusimicrobiota bacterium
ATTCATGGTTTTCGGACACAGTCAGAAAACCGGTCTTTTTGTTTCCGGGCACAGACAAGTTCTGGCCGGCGTGTCCAATCTGGTGGCTCCGGCCTTTGAAAACGCAGCCTGGCGCCAAGAAATGGAATCCAAACGCCGTCTGGAACGCTCCAAAACAGTGGCATATTAAAGATAACCACGGATAAACACGGATCCACACGGATAAAAGAAAGAGAACAAATCATCGAGAAAATCTTTTTAAAATTGGGTTGGATATTCCCCTGAAATCCCTGTGTTTAAAACCAAAAGGCTGGCTGCTCAATCGTGCTTTATCCATCCGTGTTTATCCGTGTTCATCCGTGGTAAATTTTTATAGGTGGTGTTTTTAATGACATTTCGATCGCGGGATTTCCTGGCAGCAGCGCAGTGTGCGGCTGTCTGTGCAGACGACAAAAAAGCCAAAGACATACACCTCTTAGATGTCAAACGCCATTCCAACTTGGCGGATTACTATATCCTGGCCACAGCAGACTCGCACCCCCAAATCCAGGCCGTGCGAAAGCTCATAGATGACCGGTTCAAAAACAAATTCGGGCTCACCCCCATCCATCGAGACGGCCGTGACAGCGCGCATTGGCTGGTCATGGATTACGGGGGCCTTGTTATTCACATCATGGACGAACACGCCAGACAATACTACGCGCTCGAAAGACTCTGGGAAAACGCTCGTCTCATTGATTGGCATAAACCAGTCAGACATAAAACCGTCTCAAAAAAAACAACAAAAACCACTGTCCGTCCATTGCGTAAAAAACACAAAAAAAATAATTCTACATTTTCTACAGGCTCTACATGTGAACAAAAAAGCAGCTACTCAAGTAAACACGGATAAACACGGTAAAAACGAAAATGTTATGGTTTTTTTAAAATTAAAAAATACGTGTAAAGATTTCCCGTGTTTATCCGTGTGTATCCGTGGTTCCAATGTGTTTTTTTGTAGACCTGAGTAGTCACGAAAAAAAGGCAAAAAAGAAATGAAACAAGAAATACAACAGACACTCACTTCTGCTTTTAAAGCTTGGGCCAAAGAACAGACCCCGCACATTGACCCGCAAGACCACATGATTGCAGTGGACCCGCCTCCTGCCAACATCCCGGGGGACGCTGCTTCCGGCCTGCCCATGTCTCTGGCCAAAAAAGCCAAAAAACCGCCCAGACAAGTGGCTGAAGAAATAAAAACCAAACTCCCTGCGAACAACATCATTGAACGCATAGACATTGCCGGACCCGGATTCCTCAACTTCTTTATCCAGCCCGAATGGCTCTGGGCACAGCTCAAAAAAATCCTCACAGAAAAAGACCAATACGGTTGCCAAACATCCGCCCATCCCCAAAAAATCCTCATTGAATTTGTCTCAGCCAACCCCACCGGCCCCCTGCATGTGGGCCATGGACGCGGCGCAGCCCTGGGGGACGCGCTCTCCAGAATCCTTTGCCATGCCGGTCATCAGGTCACCACAGAATACTACGTCAATGACGTGGGCAACCAAATGGAAAACCTCGGCGCCTCTATCATGGGCCGCTGTGAAGAGCTCAGCCCGGACAGCCTGACAGAGGAAGAAAAAAAAACGCACAAACAAAAAAACCCCGAAGACCTCTACAAAGGCGAATACATCCGAGAGATAGCCCGTGCCATTATCGCGGCTCATCCCAGCCCGCACAAACGCGCGCAAGGCACAAATTTTTTCAGACAAACCGGCATTGACGCTATTCTCAAAACAATCAAACAAGACCTAGACTCTTTCCGCGTTGAACTCGAATCATGGTTCCCGGAATCCACTCTCTTCCAAAAAAACAGTGTGGACAAATCAATAGACTTCCTCAAACAAAAAGGCCGCATCAAAACAGAAGCCGGCGCTCTCTGGTTCCTCTCTTCTGAGTTTGGAGACGAAAAAGACCGGGTCCTCAAACGCCAAGACAGCAGACCCACCTATTTTGCCTCGGACGTGGCGTACCATTACGACAAATTCCAAAGAGGCTATGACAAACTTCTCAACATATGGGGCACAGACCACCATGGATACGTCCCCCGGGTCAAAGCTGTTATCCAGGCGCTGGGCCATGACCCGCAAGCCCTCACAGTACTCCTGTATCAGCTGGTCAGTCTTGTGCGCGGGGGAAAACCAGTGGCCATGTCCACCCGGTCCGGTGAATTTGTCACACTAAAAGAAGTCATAGAAGAGGTAGGCGCAGACGCCTGCCGCTTCTTCTTTGCGCTCAGAAGTCCCAACAGCCACTTAGAATTTGACCTGGACCTGGCCAAAAAACAAGCCTCTGAAAACCCGGTCTTCTATGTCAAATACGTCCATGCCCGGTGCTGTTCTATTTTCAGGGAAGCCCAAAAAAGAGGCATCACATACGATGAAAGCGCCGCATTTCCTGCGCCGGACCAAATACACCCGCAGGAACGCTCATTGCTCGTCAAACTCGCATTATACCCGGACATCATCCACACATGCTGTTCAGACCTCTCCCCGCACCATCTCACCAACTATCTGCTCTCACTCGCAGGCGAATACCACCGATTTTACGAACAATGCCGTGTGCTGGACGACACCTCTTCTGTCACGCAAATCCGCTTGTCTCTTGTGGATGGTGTCCGTGCCATTATCCACAATGGCCTCTCTCTCCTTGGCATCACTGCTCCTGAAGAGATGTAACCCTCTGCTGAGCTGTTTCTCCGTCGACAAAAAATTTATTGTAATTTTGACCGGATTTTGTATAATAAAAATTCCGCAACACTGTTGAGTGGCCGAAAACATCCTCAAAAACTCAATTTTAAAACTCAGACGAAAAACAGCTGTTTGCAAAATTTACATTTTAATATTTGCATTTCCAGAGATTCGGCCTTTGTTTGGTCTATTGTATCTTGACTATTGGTTATTATTTGGTCATTGTTCCTTGGAATTTGGTAATTCCCTGTTTACGGATCAGAATTTCACAGATGTCATAACAATCAACAAGAGGAGTCATTATGCGTTCTCTCACAAAAATCAGTCTATTCACAGTGGTCATCTCATCGTACACCCTAATCGGATTTTGCGGAGAAAGAATCCCTATTAAAGGATACTTCCAAGAAGACGGCACATACATCAAACAACGCGTGATTGACCCCATACCCGGCCAATCAGACAAACAACCTACTCTGCCGGACAACACCAAACTCAGACGCTATGTCCTGCAAAATCACTACCAAGGCCGCATATTCACCACAAAAGTCTCATTCCCGGCTTGTCACAGCGGATTCTCGCTTCACATCAATGATTTGGGAAAAACCAATGTGGAACTCTTCAAAAAAGTCAACAAATACGGTGTCTCCATAGAAAAAGGCAGCAAAGTCATATTCACAAAAGTCAGAATCAAACCAAAAGAAATAGACATCGAGCTTGACAACGGCGGATACGGCAGCCTCGGGGACATCACATGGCGTGTCTTATCCGACATATTCACTTTAGGTTTGGCAGAATTACAAGACTACCAAACCATTCGCTATCAGCACGGATCTCGTTTACGCATCAAATTCAACAGAAAAGACATCTATTACACACTCAAAGGGAATGTGGGCGCTGAACAATTTAGAACCGCACTCAAAACAGACACCCCGGCCGGCCGCATTCTGCTCCAAGTCTTGGGCATGGACCGGTACAGCTTAACGGACTTAACCAACCGCAAACTCCGCAAAGCGCTTGATCAAGTTTTCTCCATGCCGGATTTCCACCAAAAAATAGACACAGCCGCACTTGACTTTTCTGCTTTTAAGGGCACAGAACGCCGGCTACAAAAAGTCCAAAAAGCCATACAAAAAGGCAAAACCATCAAACAAAAAACAATCCGCAGGCTCAACCAAGGCCTGCTGTGCGCTTCGTACCCGGACCTCAAATGGAAAATCTGGAAATTCCGAAAGATTCGGCATATCAACAAAAAACTCACAAAAAAAGACCTCACTTTTGCCACAATTGAAAAATACTTATCACTGGTCTTTGAGGACAAAAAACAAACCATAGCCAAACAGTAAATAGGAAATATTAAATTTAGCATTTTAAATATTAAATTTTAAATTGAAACAAAACAATGCGCGCATTTGTTTTTTATATAGGCATTTTAATATTTGATATTTATTGCAATTCCGGTTTGGGATTTAGATTTTAGAATTTGGATTTTTTAATCCTCAGGAGGTCTCAATGAACCGTTTTACCACACACCTATTAACCATCACCAGCCTGCTCATGGCCGCAGGACCTGTTTTGGCCCAATCCCAGCGTTTTCGCGGCATCACAGAACCCTATAAGGACGCCACCATCAGCGCCACTGTGGCCGGCCGGGTCTCTTTCATCAAAAAAAAAGAAGGCACCTATGTCAAAAAAGGGGACGTCATCCTCTGGCTCGAAAAAGAAGAAGAAGAACTCGAAGCTGCGCGCCGCAAACTTCTTGCCCAAAGCAAAGTCGAGCTCAACTCTGCTAAGCAGCAAATGGACACTCTCAAGCTCGACTACATCGCCACAAAACAGCTCTTTGAAGCCACCCAATCCGTCAGTGAAGAAGAACTCTGGAAAAAAGAACTCGACTACAAAATGGCCATTGCCGAATATGAGCGCCTCAAAATGATGGAAGAAAAAGAAACCCTGGAACACAAAATAGCTGTGGAACAACTCAAAGACCGCGTCATCACAGCGCCCTTTAACGGCATCGTGGCCAAAATCCATTTAGAAGCCGGTGAAAGCACCAGCGTGCAAGATCCCCTGGTCCGCGTGGTGGACACGCACAAATGCCGGTTCATCACCTATGTTGAAGCTGTCTCAGCGCCAGGCATGGAAAAAGGCAAAAAAGTCTCCTTGGCCATAGAAGGCCCGCGTTCTTCCACTGTCACCTGCCAGGGAGAAATCGAATTTGCCTCACCCGTGGTAGACCCCTCATCCGGTCTCCGCGAAATCAAAGTGCTCTTTAAAAACCCAAAAAACAAAATACAACCCGGCGTCTCAGGAGCAATGGTATTAAAATAGAAAATTTAAAATGCAAAATGAAATGAAAAATCAAACAGATAAATAAAAATACCAGACACACAATCTGGTTTTAAAATTTCCATTTTCCATTTCCCAATGGTGTTTAAGAATGTTCTAAATTTTGCAATTTAATATTTACATTTTGCATTTTAAATTTTCCAGTTTAGGAGCCCCCATGTCCACCACCACTATTCATGAAATCGACAACCAACTGCTGCTCAAATGCCTTGAAGATCTCCAAAAACTCCGCCATGAAACAGGCGACCCCTCTGTTTTCTGGTCACAATACATCGAAACACTCAGAGAAGTCGTCTCTGCAGAAGCCGGCGTGGTGGCTGTGCGCGGGCTCAAAGACGGCGCTTCCTGGCAGCCAGTGGTCTTCTCACCCAAAAACATCAAACTCGGTGCTTTTGCCAAAACCATATTTGACAAACTCGACCCTGCGGCTGACGCCTGCGCTGAGAAAGGGTCAGCCTTGCTGGAAGAACCCGGATACAAACTCACAGCCGTCAACCTCCGAGCCGGCGCTGACGCCCAAACATGTTTAGCGGTCTTCTACTTTCCCGAAACCCGCGCCGCAGAAGCAGACGCCAGCCTCAAAATACTCAAAGTCCTCAACGACATCCCAGCCAACTACCAGCTCTGCAAATCCGCTTACGAAGCCATGGCCCGGCAGGAACAATTTGCCGGCATACTTGAACTCATGATGATGATGAACACACAAGACAGATTTCTCTCCTCTGCCATGACATACTGCAACGAACTCTCTTCCCGCCACCGTTGTGAACGTGTCAGCCTGGGCTGGTTCAAAGACGGATACATCAGATTACAAACCATGAGCCACGTGGACGACTTTGACAAAAAAATGGAAATCGTCCAAAAACTCGAAATGGCCATGGAAGAATCCTATGACCAAGACGCAGACATAGTCTGGCCGCTGTCCCATGAGGACAAAACAATTGCCCGTGACCACGAAGCCTTTGCCAAATCCCAAAACGTCTCACACATGGCCTCATTTCCCTTGCGCGCCCACAACGAAATCGTGGGCGTCTGCACATTTGAACGCAACGAAACCGCTTTTCAAGACAACGAACTCAGACTCTTCCGCTTATACTGTGACCAAGCTGTCCGGCGCTTGCAGGACCTCAAAGACAGTGACCGCTGGTTTGGCGCGCGCTGGGCCTCAGCCCTCAAAA
>JANQER010000212.1 GCA_028278255.1 Elusimicrobiota bacterium
CCATCATCACAGACCAAACCACCGGCGCCCTCAAAGCTGTTTCCCAACAAACCGACCAAGGTCTTGTCATCACCGTCTTCAACGAAGCCGACAAAGCCGCATTGTCCTCTCATTACCAGTTACAAATAACCAATAACGAATTACAAATTAATAATTTCTCTGATCAATCCATGGACAAACAAACCCGCTTCATCACAGCCCTCCCCGCCATAGGCAAACAAGACACAGCCATCATGACCAGCAAAATTGTGGATATGCAGCAAAATCTCCTGACCCAAATGTCTGCCAAAGCCATCACAGAAATGCTGGGCATAGAAGCCGGGCAGGATCTTTTGTTCCCTGTGCCTGAGGGACTGGCACAGGAGCTGGGTATGCCGGAAGGCACGTACATGCAGATAACGGATCTCAAAGAGACTGCAGACGGCCAACTGATACTGACCGGTGAACTCTCCACAGGCGAAACCTTCACGCTCATGCCAACAGAAGCTGGTGCAGAAATCATTTCTTCTCTATCTTCCGAACTCCTTGCGGGAGACGGGCTCAACAGCGGTTCATATATTCTTTCAATAAACAATGAATCTGAAACCGCCAGTGTGACTCTGCTTGGCGCAGATCACAAACCAATGAATGGCCTGACCAACATAACAGTCAATGCACAGGTTGTGCAAAAAGCTGTGGACAATGCCATAAGCATCAAATCCGCTATAGGCAGCCCCATGTTACAGGACCTGATCAAAGAAAGCATAGGCGTGCTGACCCCTGCATTAATCATGGGGAAACTGATCACAGCCATCAAAGGCATCAAAGCACGGCAGGACATCAAAGCGCTTAAACAAAGCACGAAAGAACTCAATACAGACATACAAAGCCTGGCTTCTGCTGAAAAACAATTAAAAACCGGTATTCAGGTTCTGAAGGGAGAGATGTCCCGTGCCAGCATTGTAGGGGCGGGCCTTGTGTCCGCCCTTAATGAATTATCTGATAACACCCAATCAGATAAGTTGCAAGCACAAACCATCAAAACCCAAAAAACCCTGGCCTTGGCAGAAAAAGCCCTGGATAGAGGGGATGTGGGTGTAGCAGTCAAACTGCTCAAACAAGCCACAGCGCAAAAGACAGACATAACCAATAAGCTCCAAACAGCGCAAACCAAAACAAAAACACTTTTCAAAGGCATCATCCGAATGATCCGGAGCATATCGGGCAAAAACGTTATCGAAGCGCCTGCCGGCAAAACAGAAATGCTCAAAACGCTCAAAGGACTATTGAAGGAAAAAGCCATCACACCTGCACAGCTGGCGCCGATATGGGGCGGCATCACCCAGAGCATGACAGGCCATGAAACCAAGATTGCGCAAGCAGTCTTCAAACAAGACATAGAGCTTGCCAAACAAACCCTCCTGGCCATGGGAGACGATTTCAAACAAATGAGCGAAGGCGCAGGCAAAGGCGACTATGTAAAAGATCCCACATGGAAGCACGTGATTGGACAAATAGTAGCAGGGATGACCCCGGCAGGCTGGGCAGGAGATGCCAGGGACGTGGTAGCCAATGTCCAGCAAGGCAATAAACTGGGGGTAGTGCTTGCCTGTGTTGGTTTTATTCCCATAGCCGGTGACGGACTAAAGGCATTTGTCAAAGGCCGAAAAGCCGTTAAAACCAGCGCCACCATTGCCAAAAAAGCCGTAAAAAAAGCAGGAACAGAACTGTTGCAGCATACTGACGAACTATTAAAAGCGCTGCCTGCAAAATCTGAAAGAATATTTGCCAGAGCAATGCCGGAAAGAAATGCGAAGGCCTTTTTGAAGGGAACTGGAAATTTTGGCGGTAAAAACGCATATGTTACATTAGCTAAAGATGTGGCTGATGCCGATACCCCACTAAAAATTGCAAAAAAACTGGAATTACGTGATCCTATTACGAAAACATTGACTGATGATGTGAACACAATTGTTGTTTTTGAATGCAAGACACCTGGAAAGATCCCTTCTGGCATGCGTTTGCCAGATGCCTCAGACGCTGCAAAATATGGTGAGTATGCCACAACAGGCGCTGACACAGGCAAAGGGGCATTTCAAGCTGTAGTGCCCAATGAAACTATTCAGGCCATGCAATCAAAAGGAATGAAAATAAAAGAAATTTATTCTGTTGACGAAAAAGGAGTAAAACACATATGGAAAACTGCTGCAAAACAAGACGGGACATTGTCGGTTCTTGGAAAGGAACCAGTGAAGATGAAATCAGGAATGATGCCGTTGAAAGAAATAAACTCTCCAAACTCGTCGAAGATATTACAGAAATCCCGTTCGGAGATTTTCTCGTCCAATGCCGCCAATGCGGTCAATTCTGGACAGCCAAGCTTGAAGGGGAAGGCAAAACTGAGCGAACAGTTTTCACCAAAATCTCCATCGCCGACGCCAAAGAAAAGTTCCCTGACGCCAAGCTCGATTAAGAAGGGACTAAAAAAGACAGCAGTGACAGTGGCCGGCGCTTCTGCAGTGGGCGTGGCAGCGCGGCAGACAGTTAAAGGGATGACCCAACCATTGCCCGCAACTGTTCAAGGGCCGGAAGAACCTTTGTTAAGTGAGCCCGCTGTCACAGAAAACAAAATACAAGAGCAGGTTGCCACACCCCCGGCATCAGCTGCAACTCCAGCCGTTGAAATCAATCTCACGGCTCCAGCACAAATAAACAAAACTGCAGCCCAAAAAACCCAAACCAAACCCCAAGGCTTCTTTGCCAAAATCGCAGGTTTCTTCAGTCAGATCTGGACTGGCATCAAAAACATCTTTGGCATAGGAAGCGCTGCCAAACCAACCGTACAAACCGCTGTTCCTGAATCTGACATCCCTGAGCAAGACCACACCATTGACACAGAACTCTTAGGCAAAGTCTTTGACACATTCAACGTATACGAAAACGGCGACCTGGTGGTCAAAGAAGGCCAAACATTCGACTGGGAAGGCAAAACCTGGGAACAAGGCTCAGTATTTGCCATCACCACAGACGGACTGGCCTTTATCGAAGGCGTCACATTAGAAAACAGCTTCCAAGGCCTAACCCGCCAGGACAACCAAACCATACCTGTGCAATACACAACAGACAAAAACGGCATCAAACCCAGTCATATCAAATTCAACAACATCCCAGCCAACACCTGGTTCAAAATCAGCAGCGATGTCACACTGCCCAGTATCGGACTAAAACTAAAGACCGGCAGTTTCAAACTGGACGCAAATCAAAACATAGACGCTGTCAGTCACGGCACCATACTAAGCGCAGTCAACAAAAACGACTGGAAAATCATCCTCATACCAGGCGCCGGACAAACAACCCAAACCTGGGACGCAGACATCACAGGAAACAACATCACCATCAACAGCCCGACATACCAACTAAAAACCGGCGGCGCCCTAAAACTAAACGCAGAAATTGAAGGAAAAATAACCAAAGGCCAGGCCGTCTTCAAAGACACAAAACTAACATCCGGACAAGTCACGCTCACACAAGGCAGGGACACAGCCCAGGGCATGGCAGAAGACAAAAACGGACACATCCATATCACAACACAAGGACAAATAAAAATCCACAAAATCAAAGTCAAAGGCCAAGGCACAGTGCAAGGCATGGGAGACCACAAACTAAAACACGCGCTGCCGGAGAAGCAAGAGAAACAAGACACAAAGACAAAGAATGAACAGCCCCAAAGAAAAAACCAGCCCATGGCCTTCAAAAACAAGCTCACCATAGAAACCTATGATGCCAAAACCAACACAGCGCGGGTCAACGGTGAATTCATCATACACGGAGAACAAAAGCTCGGATTTGCCGTAGGCACTGAATACAAAATAGCATCAGGCGTCAAAATCAAACTGGGAGACCACATCCTCAGACAAAACGGATCAAAACAACACTCCAAAATAACGCTGCAAGGCATTGTCCCTGGGTATCAAACCACAGTGCAGCGACAAAGCGAAAGCACAGTGTATATCATAGGCAAACAAGGCCAAGCGCGCGTCAAAGTCACGCAAAAAATCAAAAAAGGCAAAACAATCCTCCTGGCCTGGACAGCGCACGGGAACCAAAAACTGGCCGGCACAATCAAAGACAATGTCATGACAATAAACGGCCTAAAAGACGAAACATTCACCTATCAACTAACAGCCGGACAAAGCAAAGTCAAAGCCATCACCCAAAAAACGCATGGACTATTGCTGGGATTGGTGGACAAGATACTGGAAAGCGACACAAACAACCTCGCCAAAATAGGAGGGGAAGACATAACTGTTGGCATAGCCATGCTCAAAAAAACCGGAGCAGCGATCGCACGAAACTGTGTGGGAATCATAGCGCTCGCAGACGCTTCCTCAGCTTTCCACTACAGCAAATATGGATACAAAGTCAATAAAAGCGACATCAAACGGTGGGAAAAATACCAAAACGTCATGGCCAAATTTGACAAAGTCATGTCCCGTCAAAACACCATCATACATGAAAACCGCATAGCCATCACCGACAACCAAAAAGGCAAAGGATACGGTGATGTAGAATTCAGCGCAGCCAAACTGCAATGTTTGGAAATGCTCAGCACAATCGGCACAGGAGGCTTTGACAAGTTCACCACAGAATACCAAAACACCAGCAGCTTTGGCGCCATCTTTGACGAAGTGGCAGAAACCATGATGATGGCAAGGCCGGATTTAACGTACAAACAATCCAAAGAAACTTATGGCAAACGTGTGGCAGTAGGCCAAACAATAGTCATGACAGCGCTGCCGGCATTAATGGCAGTTGGCGCAATCAAAGCAGGCGTCAAAGCTTATGGCAAACAAGCTGGTGTGTACAAAGGCCGGTACAAACTCTTCACAAAGAAAAACAAAATCACCAATGCCACCACAACCATGGCGCTGGAAACACTGGACGCCATGATGCCCTTGAGCCCGCGCATGGTAGACGGCGTGACCGGGGCCAAAAGAATCATCCAAAGAGAAGCGCTGCAAGACATGGGATTCACAATCAAAGACATAGATACAGTGAGCGTCAACGCCAAAACCAAAGAAGTGGCCATAGACATGGACAGCGGCCTGACCCCACAAAACATCAAAAAGCTCACAAAAACTGCACGCCACATAGAAGCCGGCACAGTGGACGGCCGCTTAGCCGAAGCCATTCTATCAGACCCTGAAATGGCGCGCATGATCAGTGAAGAATCATTGACCCAATTCAAACACCAAGTAGACACAGTGATCCACAAAAAAGAAACCTTAAGAACAGATTTATCCCATCAAAAGAAAACCGCGGATGCTGTGCATGCCAATGCCAAGAAACAACTGACAGACATCAAAAAAATTGACCGCAAAGAGCAGGCGTCAATCAAACACCTCAAACGCATGGAAATACAAGAAGGCGGGCTCAAAGCAGAACTGCCGGAAGTGGGCAGCAACATCAACAAACACAAAGCAGAAGCGCTCACAAAATTCTATGAAGGAGAAAAAACCAAAGCCAATGACATTATTCAAAAAGTTAACGAGACTCTTCAAAGACACGGAGAAAAGCCAATTAAATCTATCGACAAAAGAGGGGAGGGAGAAAGCAGTCAAATCCCTGGACAAAAGTCTGAACCAGCTGGACGAAGCCGACAAAGACTTGATCAAGATGGAAAAACAAACCAAGCGGATGTTGTCCCGCCACGACGCGAATCTGCGGGAGATGGACAAACTACTGGAAAGCAACCACCGGAACTCCCTGGAGATAAAAGCTTTGAGGGAAAGATCCAAAGAAAGGCTCAAATTGCGGGAGCAAGAAGAACAGCAAGCACTGCAAGAAGAACAGCAAGCACTGCAATTGATGGAGCATTACAAAGATTGGAAAGCAAGAATGGCAGAACTAAATCCCGAATCACCGAATTACAAGGAAAAGAAGAAGCAGCTCGAAACCGAACGGCAGAGATTGGAAGAAGAGTTGGAGAAGTTAGGGTAGAGATTGACCAACTAAAACAAGTAGGCCAGGACTTACAAACAGCCATCAAAAAAGTAGACAAAAACGCCAAGGTTCACTTAAGCCCTTACATTCTGGATGACCATAAAGCAGCCAATACACTGCTAAAAAACAGAAAAAAAATAAATCAAAAATCTGAAACAGCCGGCAATGCGCGTGTACAAGAAGCCGAAACCATCATAAGCCGTGCATTCCAAAAAACACAAAAACCTCTGGTATCACAAGCTGTGAGCATTGTGGAGGGTGTTTTTAACAAGTCCATAGACCTTGTGACCAACACCCGTGGAGTTGTGCTGAACCCGTTCGGCAAACCGCTGCAATACAAATTCACAGAATTCAACATGCGCGGGCAAGGCAACACAGCAGCCGGCAGTATGCCCGGCCACACATATTTTGGCAAAGGGTATGGTTTACAATCGCACAAGCCCGGCAGCAGCCTGCCAGTGTTCAAAGAAGCCGCCAAAAACAACATGGCCGGCGACCAACTCTTCATGAGGATCATGAGCAGCGAACACAAAGTCTACAAAGAAGGATACCACATCAAACACGGCAACACGCTCACAGTAACTGACATGGTCAAAGGGGACGGCGCCACATTCAAAATGTCCACAGGCGAGTTTATCGAATTTACCACTGTCAAAAACACAGTGGCAGCAGAAGCCAATATAACAATATCATTCAGCTCATTAAAAGGAATCATAGCCGCGCAAAATGCCGGCCACGCACTTGTGCCGCCAGTGCGCGCCGGGCCCAAAGCCCTGCTCACACGCGCAGCCACATGGCTGGCACAAAAGATAAAAAAGAACCAAGAAGGCAAAGCCCTGATACTGCCGGACGGCCAAAAGCTGGACATAGCCAATGCCAAAGTGCCTGAAAACGCGCCGCGGACATTAGGCAAATTTGACCAGCACCTCAAATTCCAATCCGGCCGAGCTGCCGGCACAGCCGGGCTCACCACCGGGGCCAAATCCTTTAATGAACTGACGGGCAAAAAGAACACCGCGCCGAACCCGGTGGAAGCTGCCAAAATGAACCGAATGGCCAATGAAGAAATCCACAATATCTTCAGCAGCCCGACGCGCACAAACCGCCTCATAGACCACCCAGTGCACGGCAAAACCCTGGAAATCACCTCAGCCGAAACCCAATACATACTGCGCCACAAACCCACAGGCCAATTCATAGGATTTGAAGCCAAACCCAAAACCAAAGCCGCAGGCGCAGCAGACACCATCCAAACCATAAACCCGCTGAACAATTCCGCAGGCCGGATACTGATCGACCCCATCACCCAAGTCACGCGCGGCGCGTCATATGTAGGCCAAAAAATCAAAATCCTATTCAGCCGCAAACAAAAGGCACAAAAAGCCGAACAAACCATTGCCAAAACAACAGAAAAAATCACGCAAATCCAACCGGACGCCAAACCCCCAAAACAAAATTTCGACTATGGCCGGCCCAGACCCAAAAACGAAACAAAAGGCTTATACCGCAAAGCCGCAGAAAAACAAAACCAAGTCAAACAAACCGGCATACAAATAGAGTTTCCGCGCCCCTTTGCCGACCGCATCCTCGACAGAGCCATGAGAGACGGCCACGGCCCGTCAGTGACCCAAAAGATGCAAAACATCATGACCAGCGACCGTTTGGTGGCCTATGATATCCCCGGCCCCACAGCCGGCGCCGGCCGGATGATGAAAGTGGTCGACCTCAACACCGGAGAAGGCATGCTAATCATGCGCGGCGGCCGATTCGGCGGATTCATCAACATCCACAAACCCGGCTACATTGACCAACCCATAGCCAACCCAAAAAGCCTGCCAGACCCAGTGAACAAAATACCAGAACACACAATTGGTGAACAAATATCCCAAGGGCATGCATACAAAATACATATCATACAAAACAAAGAGTTCCCAAACATAAAAACCCGGGAAGAATTCAAAAATTTAATCAATGAAACGATAAAAAATCCGGCAGCGACCAAGGAACTAAAAAACAGAAGAAAAGCTTACTGGGAAGAAAAAAACGGAATAGTTGTTATCACAAATCCATTAGCAGCAGATGGTGGAACAGCTTTTAAACCCAGAAACGGAAAAAGATATTTTGACAGTTTAAAATAAAAGAGGTGAATTAATGAAAGTTATCAAAAAAGAAAATGAATCAGCCACTGTGGAACTAACGGATGAAGAGCTAATGATTTTTAATAACGCGTTGAACGAGATTTGCAACGGAATAGATATTCCGAAATCGGAATTCATAGCACGAATAGGTGTAGAAGAAAGCAAGGCCAAAGAATTACTAAAAACCATAGAGCATATAGTATAGGGGTATAAAAGGAAACAAGAGTCGAATAAAAAAAGTAAGAGGTAAAACCATGCCAAAACTTGCTCACAACAAAACACAAATCAATGCAGCCATCAATTCAGACATAGTCAAACAATTCCGTGCAGTCTGCCGCAATGAGCGGCGGTGCATGAACGCGCAGCTGGAAGTGGTGCTTGAAGAGTGGCTCAAAAACAAACCCGTCAGCATCAAAACAGAAAAAGCCGCATAAAAAGCATGGGGGGAAATCAAGGAATAACCAAAACAACCCAAAGGAGTCCAAAGCCATGCCAAGGCTTGCAGAAAACAAAATCCAATTCAATGTGACGGTCAACAAAGAGATCAAAAAACAATTTGATGAACTCTGCCGCAAAGAATGCCGGCGCAGAAACGACCAGGCTGAAATAATCATTGAAGAATGGATCAAGAAACAAACTGAAAAAAACAAAACAGGGCAAGCCGTCTGACAACGAGGGAACAATGATACCCAACCTAAAACGTGCTTTAATTGTGGATGAAACGCCTGACACGCTCAACTTCCTGGTCAGGACAGTCCAAAACACCGGACTCTACTACACCATAGAATCAGCGTCCACCGGCGAAGAAGCCATCAGGCGAATGACAGAAATGCCGCCTGATCTGATCATCATGCACCACAACCTGCCGGACAAAACAACGTGGGACATCTGTGAATACAAAAAAAACGTGATCTATTTGCGCAACACCAAAATACTGGTGGTGAGCGGAGAAATGACCGCCAGTCTGCGTGAAAAGCTGTTGGAAGCCGGCGCCACAGAAGCCGCGCAAAGACCGGTAGACGTCAAAGACCTCACGGACTTGCTGCACCGCCTAGAAGACTAAATATAGATGGTCCTGTCTCCTATTCTCTGGCAGTATTAAAATTCACAACATAATTGAAGTGGATTTTAAACTATTATAAGATATTGTTAACCCGAATTTCTCAGTTGAGAAATTCCCTTCGCAGCGCTCAGGAGGGCTATGCCCTGGGTTCACCCTTCGGAACATGGGCACAGCGTGCCCACATTCCGAACCCTTCGGGGAAAATTTCAGTTGCACTTTTTTGTTCCATTGTTTCAGTCGAAAAAATCAGGCAACTGAAATTTTCGGGTTAATATTTTTATATAGGATGAATGCGGTTGTTGTGTTGTTTGTTTTTTCGACTCCCTCTAAAGGAGAATTATGACAATATCACCAATGCGGGTATTGCAGGCTGTTATTTATCTGTTTGTGGTCTCGTTTCCTTCAACTGCCATGGCTGCCATGGGGAGTGAAGAAGGTTTTTTAGGGGACTTGCCTCTTGTGATGTCAGCTTCGTTTTTTGAAATTGATCAATCCAAAACAGCTGGATCTTCTTATTTAATCACCAATGAACAATTGGAAAATTCAAGTGTACGCACAATGTATGATGTGTTTGAAACTTTTGTGCCTGGATATCAGATGAATTATCATCTGTGGACAGGACCGCTTATTGGTTCCCGCGGTGTTTCCTATGATTCCAATAGTAAGACGCTTTTCCTTTTAGACAACCAGCCCATTAACCAAAGACGACATTATGGTGTGACAACAGAGCTGAACACATCTTTGTTCGGTGATATTGACCGGATAGAAATTATGCAGGGGCCGGTATCCACGGTGCATGGGTCCGGGACCATCAATGGGTATGTCAACTTCATTCCAAAAACAGGGAGAAAATATCAGGGGTTGAGCGTCAGCGCTGAAGCCGGTTTTGTTGAACAGCTGAAGAAAGTGGAAGCAGGGTATGGCAAAGACTTTGGAAATGCTGATGTTTATGTATATGTTGGCGCTCTTAATTCAAAAGGGTTTCGACCGACTTCAACAACTCAGGACAAAGCAGGTGTTTTGAATACGGCCAGTGTTGCCGGTGGGAATCCTCTTTTGGAAGATCATTCTTATCCCAATTACAAAGCCTGTGTTTATTTGAATTCAGGAAATTTGAAACTCAATATGTTTCATTTTTCTTATTGGGATTCAACCAACTTCTTTTCCAATTGGTTTGGCGGTGTGTATGATTTGGGCTGGTATCATGCTGGTCTTGGGATGCACCCGGAATACACGATCAATCTGACAGAAAAAGATGATCTTACTCTGTCTGCCAATGTCCTTTTTTATGATGCGGGATTTTGGGACAAAGGGTATGACAGTGTTGGGGAGAGAGGCGAGTTGTGGTGTTCCAAAGAGGCCAGTTATCGCGGACAAGTGGTGTACAAAACCATTCAATTTCCCGGCCATTCTTTTGCCGCTGGGTTTAACTATGGTTTTAGACGGTTCCCGGAAAATGACGCCTTTTTTTCAGAAGAGAATTCTCCAAATGGGTGGGAATCTGCCAATATGTGGTGGAATGAATTTGCGTTTTTTACCGAAGATTTGTGGCGGATAACAAACAAACTCAATCTGTCTTTGGGTTTGCGCTATGACGCGGTGCGTTATTCTTCCAATATCGGTTCTGACGCTGGCGATCATGATATTGCTGATAGAAACCATTCTCATACAGCCCCGCGTGTGGCCGGTGCTTATCAGCTAACAGATAATAGCAACATTCGTTTAAGTTATCAGCAGGGATTTCGTTGGCCTGATGCTGCACAAATCCGTGCCATGGTCCAGAACAATGAGGCTGTTTTGGGTTTAATCCAAAGCTCTGTTGTGTTGGGACAGCATCAATATATTCGTTTCCTGAAGCCTGAGATTGTGAATAGTTATGAACTTAACTATACGCATTCATTAATGAATAAGAAGATGACCCTGGACGTGAATCTATATTATAATGGTTACAAAAACTTTTTGGTGTACAACAATGCCGAAGGCACAGTGGTGAATGTGGATTTTGCCTCTTCTGGGGGTGAATGTATTGTCAACTATGAAGTCACACCAAAAACAGACATGATGGTGTCTTTTGCGCAAAGCAGGCCGCAAAGATTCACAGAAGATGATTTTTATCTGTTTCCTTTCACCAATACAGCGCGGGACAAATGGACTTGCACGAGCCCTTATCAGTTTAAGGCACAATTGTCTCAGGAAGTGGGCATGCTGATTTTGAGCGCAGATGTCCAGTATTACAGTGCTCTGGATCATAACTCAGGGGCTTATCGCACTCTGCATGACCCGGCTATTTGGGCCAATGTGTCTGCCCGGCTTGACCTGGCCAGTGGAGCTATGATTAAATTCGTTGGTAAAAATATTTTCAGAAATGAGGCTCCGAATGCCGGATGGATGACAGGTTATCCCCCTTTGGCACAGCAGCCATTGGAAGGTCAGTCACTATATTATGTCACAGTGGGACACAAATTCTGATCTGTTATTTTATTCGAT
>JANQER010000230.1 GCA_028278255.1 Elusimicrobiota bacterium
CGCACATGGGGGAAATTTACCATTCATTGGCAGTGCAAGCCCGGCAAACCAGCGAACAATTGAAAGCCCGGGCTGCCCGGGAAATAAAGGACAACAAACCGGCAGCGGCTGAAAAAACCATGGATGCTTTTGGTTACTTTATGCATGTACATCATTATGCTTTCAGCTTTTGGAATAGTCTGTACAGTTGTGCCAATTATAAAATTTACAATTACAGC
Organism: Elusimicrobiota bacterium; assembly: GCA_028278255.1. Taxonomy (GTDB): domain Bacteria; phylum Elusimicrobiota; class Elusimicrobia; order FEN-1173; family FEN-1173; genus JANQER01. The sequence goes on from JANQER010000230.1 coordinate 219, forward strand.
TACGGCGCCACCAGCCAATCCAAGCATGAAATCAGGCATTGGGATTTGGCGCGGCGCATCTGGGGGATGGAATCCGAAACAAAAAGAATCCAGGAACAACTGCCCGTTAAATGGAAAAAACTCATGCAATATGCCAATGACCACCTGGAACCGGATTTTTATCCGGACATAGACGGACAAGTCAAAACAATGGGCCAAAAGTTTCTTGTTAAATCAAAAACGCATGTCAGCGTGAAAACGTATTTTTCCGCGGCTTCCATCTGGATGACAAGAAAACTCACAGCGCGCATTGTCCCTTTCTTATTTAGCATGGAAGGCTGTATGGCTTTTGTCATCACCATGGCTTTTATCGGATTCAGCGACCCCATTGTCTCAACAGTTGATTTCTTGGCCGCACTGCTCCTGGGGCCCGGGTTATCGGTTTTGATCAGCCGTCTGTTTATCCGCGGCGGCCGGTGGGATATATTCTATTCGTTCCACAAAAAAAAGTCTGAAGAACTGCAAAAAGACTTGAATCGTTTGAAAGTAAACCATGACATGACAGCAGCGGAAAAAGCGCGCTTTTTGCTTGAGACGGAAGACAAAAAAGCCTGTGATGTTTTGCAAACAGCGCGTTCACACGCCATGGTTCCCGCTGAAAAGGCCATGGCCCATGCCGTGATCATTGTGGCGCAGGACAATGAACAAAAAGAGTACTTTGAGCGGCTCAAAGCAGACGGATTTTTCCCCTCTTATATGCCGGTGGCTGTTTTATTGAGCCATGGAAAGAAAACCGGCAATGCCTATGGCGCGGCTTATGCGTTTAAAAACAGTCCTGAATACCGGGACATGATTCAATCTTCCTGGGGAGAGGACATCAGCCAAAACGCACGATGCGTCACACTGCTGCCAAGCACGCAGGGAACAGAAGCTTTGAGGCAATCCATCCCCGGCCGGGACAGAACTGTTTTTGAAAACCAATTCCAGTACGCTCTCAAAGGCGCTTCTCATCTGCAGAAAAGCCGACAGCCGGGCGATGTGCATATTTATTTTGACCGGATTCTCATTGGCGCGCCCATGACACCCGGCGCCAAAGGCATTACTGTGATGAGCGCGTATAAGAGTCTGAATGAAATTGAACATAATAAATTTGCCGCTTTGGCGGTCAATGGCCGCGGCCGAGTGGACCACATGATTGAAACCCTGCCCAGAGGAAAAAGCGTGGCCGCGTATTTGCAGAGCAAAGACAGGTTTAAGGACTATACGTTCAGCCATTCATTTGATGACACGCGTCAAATCACGGGTTTTGCAGGCGCGTGGATTCACAATTTCACTGAAGATCAAAAACGTCTTTTTGACTGCATGATGCAGGCCGCGTCTGAATGCCCTGTTGACATTGGCGCCGTATCGCATATCTTTGTTCCGCTGATCAATATATTTATGGAAGCCCCGGGAAACGACAAAAAAGCTTCTTTAAGAAGAGTCAATGAATATTTGGGCATTCTGGATGAAGACATCTCAAAAGACGTCCAAACGCACCTCATAGATTTATTGAATAAATATCAAAATGTGATCAATATTATTGAAACCACGGATTCCACAAAGGGCAAAATCACATTAACCACTGAAACGCCTTTGGCCGGGTCCTGCCAAACCATGCGCGTTTCAGCAGAGCCCCTACCCCAAGAACCGGATGACCAGGCAGATCCGTCTTTTAGCCGGATAAGCGCCAGGCCTGCCCCTGTGACAGGGCATTTGCAATTGGTCCACTCAAAATCAGCTCCTTTAAAAAAACAACCAGACACGCCCCAACGCCGGCCGGCCGGCATATCGATTGCAGGAAAAAAGGATAATGAGCCGGCAAATACCGGCAACCAGCAGGTTTTGTCCGGCATGGTTCCTACTCAGGAAGGAAGTGTTGTCCGGGATTTTACTCTTGGAAAAACAGAGGACGCGCCATCCTCTTATGTGCCCGGAGAAATAGGTTTTGACGGCAATACAGCGCTTCAAACGGAACCGGAAACCGCCTCCGCAGAGCAAACAGCCCAACAAAGCCGCGCAAAACCCCTGCTTCAGGCTGTGGAAAGAAAGGCAGAACAATTTGAGCCGCTGGGAATGGAAAACTCCCCGGAAGAAAAAAATAAGCCCGCCGATTATCAGGACCCGGCTGCGGACAGTTCCACCCTCCTCTATCACGTCACAGCCGGGTCCTTCTCTGACGCACAAACCCGAAAAAGCGTTTCACGGCTTTTGGATTTAATGCGTGACGTGGATCACAATTCACAAGACATCAGACAACAGCTTCTTTATTTTGTGCTGCTTTTGTCTCCGCAGTTAAACAACAGGCTGCTGAACGGATTGGAAGATCTGCGGTACAGACGCGTGCCGGAAAGGATGTCGGGAGAAATCAGAGGGGCTGAAACAGCCGCGGCATTCGGAGGCATCTTAAAAGGTTTCCGGTACAGAGTCCGCGAACTGATACTCATCACAGCCGCGCATCAGTTGTCACTGATCAAAGCCCGTGACACCATCACGCCGGAAGCCTGGAAAATGATTTTTCAGCGCACAGCCATGCTTTTGGGCCTGTCCGGCTGGCCTGAAAAGAAAACCTGTGATTTTTTGCTGAAACTCCAGGGCCGCCTAAAAGGATTTGAGCGTCAGCCCATTGTCATGCTCCGAAAAAGCTGGGAAAAAGGGTTTCGTCAATCCGGCATATCCTGCGCGTCATTTCAGCTGCCGGCTGATCAGGCGCAGCAAACAGAAGGCACAATCAATGCTTTCCGCATCACAGACTTGTGGGAAACTTCTCTGCCGAAACAAGCTGTTGTGGCCCGGCATTTGGAAAAACGCATCTCATGG
>JANQER010000277.1 GCA_028278255.1 Elusimicrobiota bacterium
ATGCCAATAACCAATTGATAGATAGTATAGAGCCCGGCTTCATTGGTCCATAACGCAGCCTGCAGGTTGTGCTCTCTTTCACTGTTTTTTTCCATCACATTGAGCATGGGCGTACTCCCGGTTTCCATCCCATAATAGAGTCCCACGCAGCCGCAGGTTTTTAATTGGCTGAGCAAATCAGGATCAACAATCCGGCAGCGCGCACCACCAATGGAAAAAAGAATATCCAATGGTTGAATGAGCGCCATCAATTCCTCCAAGTGACGCCGATTGGCCCCAAAACACTCATCGCCAAAACAGAAAAAACCCACATTATATTTTTCTTTGAGATATTGTATCCGCTTGAGAATTTTAGCAGGCGGCATCAGACGGTATCCTTTGTCCCAGCGATGACAAAAAGTACACCGCGCCACACACCCTTTGCCAGTGACAACAATGGCTTGATTTTGTCCTTGACGATGGGGCTGGTTGATTCTTTCATCATGAACAAAAGCAATGTTCTTATAAGGGGATGAGACAAAATGTTCGATTTTTGAAAACTTTTCAAGCAAAGAAAAATCAGGGTCTATGAATTCCTCTGGCGGGATTGGCGTGCGATAACCAGTAAAGGCCATTTCATTGTCCTGATTCATGAATGTGATGCCCTTGATACGACCAAGCACCTCAGGCGTCCATTGATGACCAGTTGACCTTAATGCGTCAGCCAGCGCCACAATGGTGTGTTCCCCCTCCCCAATTCCGCACACATCCACCTGGCACAGCCGGTGAAGAATTTCAGCGCTTGCTGCCATGTTGCCGCCCACAACCAGCTTCACCCCTGGGAGCGCTTCCTTTAAAGCCAAACATAATTTTTTGGTATAACTGTAAGAAGTAGACACCACGGCGCTGATGCCGACAAGGTCAGGCTTTTTTTCTTTGAAGTATTGAATCACTTCATTAAATGACGGCCGCAATCCGTCAATATCGTAAAAGTCCGATTGATACCCGGCCATTTGCAGCGATTGGATAAGAGACAGCACCGCAAAAGGCGGATATTCACTGGGATTTTGGCGGATAGGAATATTACATAAAATGATTTTCAAACGCTTGTCTCCTGTTTATTTTTTATTAATGACCAGTTTAACCGTTTCAATAATATACAAGACATCTTTTTCGCTCATGGCCGGGGAAAGAGGCAAGGTGAAAATTCTGTCTGAAATCCATTCGCTCTTTTTGAAATCCCCGGGCTTGTAGCCAAATGTGTCTCGGTAATAGGGATGAAGAGGCAGAGCAATGTAATGCACCGCTGCCCCAACGCCAGCCTGGCGCAAAGCCACGACAATGTCATTCCGCGTGGCTTTTGTTTTTTGAAGATTCAAAAGCAAAAGATAAAGGTGAAGGCCGTGCCGCGAACCAACAGGAACACTCTGCCGGTTGACAAAAGAGAGCGCTGGGATATCTTTAAAGGCCTCGTCATAAAGCCGTGCATAGTGTTCCCGTTTGCTCAGAAATCTTTCCATTTTACGAAGCTGATGAAGCCCCAGTGAAGCCTGAATGTCTGTCATGTTATATTTGTACCCCACTTCCATCACGTCACTGACCACCAATTGCCGTGATTTGTAACGGCCCCAAGCGTCATGGTTTAAACCATGCAGTCTCAACACCTTCAGTCGCTCTGCCTGAGACGCATTGGACGTGGTGATCATGCCGCCCTCTGCCGTGGTGAGGTTTTTGTTGGCATAAAAACTGAAGCATGTGAGACGACCTGAGCCGCCGATCTTTTGCCCCTTGTCAACCGATCCAATGGCATGGGCCGCATCCTCAATGATTGTGACCCCGTGCCGGGCAGCCAAGTCCTGAATCGCTTGCATGTCACAGGGCAATCCACCGAAATGCACAGGCAGAACAGCTTTTGTTTTGGGAGTCAGTTTTTTTTCAATCTCTGAAGGATCTATATTCAAGGTGTCTAAATCAATATCAGCAAATCCCGGTCTGGCTCCTGCATGGATAATGGCATTGGCAGTGGCGGCAAACGTCATGG
>JANQER010000301.1 GCA_028278255.1 Elusimicrobiota bacterium
CCCCGCCCAATTAATAATAACGGCAAAAAATATTGACAATAGGCGCGGTCACCACGCCCCAATACAAAAAACATGACAACCAAACGCGATTATTATGAGATTTTAGGTGCTTCTAAAAATGCTTCGCCTGATGAGCTGAAAGCCGCTTATCGGAAGATGGCATTGAAGTATCATCCTGATCGGAATCAAGGGAATAAGGAAGCCGAAGAAAAGTTTAAGGAAGTGAATGAGGCTTTTGAAGTCCTGTCCAATCAGGAAAAGAGATCTTTATATGACCAGTTCGGGCATGCAGGTGTTCAGCAAGGCGCTGGGGCAGGCGCAGGCGGGTTTGGTGATTTTGGCGGGTTTGGTGATGCCTTTTCTGATTTTTTCGGGGATATTTTTGGCGGTGGTTCCAGCAGGCGGCGTCGGCCGCGCCGGGGCGCTGATCTTCAATATGAACTGGGCATTTCATTGGAAGAGGCTTTTTCAGGGACACAGTCAAAAATTAAAGTGACGCGTCGCGTGATGTGTGAGAAATGTCACGGGTCTGGCGCGAAATCAGGCACATCAAGTCAGACATGCTCTGATTGCCGCGGGTCCGGACAAGTGCGGTTGACCCGTGGTTTTTTTACAATGGCGCAAACATGTCCGCGCTGTCAGGGAGAGGGACAGGTGGTGGCGCATCCTTGCGCTGACTGTCATGGGCAAGGGCGTGTCAAGGCAACAGAAAGCATTAACGTGAGAATCCCGGCAGGCGTGGATGACGGCATGTCTTTGCGTGTGGCCGGGGCGGGTGAAGCGGGTGAACGCGGGGTGTCTCCGGGGGATCTTTATGTGATTGTTCGCGTGCGAGAGGACGCACGTTTTCAGAGGGAAGATGAAAATTTAATTTGTTCGCGGCATATTTCAGTGTCCTTGGCTTCTCTTGGCGGCGAAATTGAGGTGCCCACTTTGGAAAAATCCGTGCGGATTCATATTCCGGCCGGAACGCAGTCCGGGACAATTTTTCGTGTGAAAGGTTCTGGTATGCCGCGTTTGCGCGGCAGTGGAAAAGGGGATTTGTTTGTGAAGGTCATTGTGGATATTCCCACAAAATTGACCAAAGATCAAAAGCGTTTGCTGGTGGAATTGGCCCAGTCTATGGGAGAGAGCCATTTGGACGCAGACGAGGGTCTTTTTAAGAAGGTCTTTGGAAAATGAAAGCCACTGTTCAGGTTTAAAACACATGCCTCATTTTTTTGTATCACCTGGTGCTGTTGCCAACGGCCATTTTTTTTTAGAACAGGATGAAGCCAGGCATTTGTGTTTGGTCCTGAGAAAAAAGCCAGGGGATAAAATTCGGCTTTTTGATGGAAAAGGGCATAATTATCATGCCAGAATCGATCATATTTCTTCTGCCCGGGTGCAGGGAATTGTGCTCTCTGAAGAATCAGTGACACCCTGGCCCTGGTCCTTGCGTCTTTTTCAGGGGATGCCGAAGGGTGATAAGTTTGATTGGATTTTAGAAAAAATGACTGAATTGGGGGCATCCGAGGTTGTTCCTGTTTACACAGAAAGGAGTATGGCCAAGATCCCTTCTGATAAATTAGGCGCCCGGGTCAAACGCTGGGAGAAGATTCTCTTGTCAGCGGCCAAACAATCCGGGCAGTCTCGTGTGCCAAAAGTCATGGCGCCGGTTCTTTTTTCAGAAGCCGTGAAGATGTGTGCGCGTGATTCTTTGTCTCTTTTCCCTTGGGAGGGAGAAGAGAAAATGACTTTAAAACAGGTTTTGCGTTCCAGCGGTTGTTTGTCTGTGATTAATGTTTTTATTGGTCCTGAAGGCGGATTTACGCCTCAGGAGGTGTCATTGGCGCAGAACAACGATATGCATTTGGTGTCTTTGGGCCCTTTAATATTCAGAACAGAGACAGCGGGTTTGTTTGTGGCCTCTGCTTTATTATACGAACTTGGATTGTCATCCTAAAATGAATTAAGGAATTGAAAAATGAATGAGAAAAAAAGAATTTCTTTGACTTATGTCACTGTGTCTTCTGCGGCGGTTTGTGTGGTGTCTCTTTTAGTGAGTTTGGTGTGGCGGCCCGGCGCAGTGGGGTTGTTATTGGGGCTGTTTATTTTTGGGTGTGCTGCCGGGTGGGTGGCGCAGCGGCATGGCTGGTTTTGCGGGATTATTGTGGGTTTGCCCCTGGCGCTGATGCAAATGACGCGGCAGGCTTTGAGTGATTTTTCTTCTTTGGCGCAGCTTTTGGCGCAGCCTGATTATTGGTACGTCATGGTACCAGCCTGCTTGGTGTCAACGGGCATGGCCATCATGGGTGGCGTTGTGGGCGCGTGGTTGCAGGATATGAAATGGCAAAGAGAGAAATGATTTTTGATTGAGATTGCTGATGTGCAATTTAAAAACACAAAAATCATGAACCCAATGAAAATTTGGGATGAATATGGCCAATCAAACATCGCAGATCAAAAATCAAATATCAAAAATCTATTTCCGCACTTTTGGTTGCAAGGCCAACCAATATGACACGGAGCTTTTGCGTGCGCGTTTGCAAAGCAGCGGCGGATTGCCAGTGAATGAACCGGCTGAAGCGGATTTGTGCGTGGTGAATTCTTGTTCTGTGACAGCCATGGCTGACAAGGAATGTCGTCAATTTGTGAGGCATTTGCTGAGAAAGAACAAGAAGGCCAGGATTGTCGTGACCGGGTGTTATGCCAGTCACGCCGCGCAGGAACTTCAGAGATTGTCTTCCCGCGTTGAGGTGTATTCAAACAATGAGAAAGACAAACTGCCTGCATGTGTGGGGTTTGAAATAAAGCCTGATGTTTTTGGATTGACGCGTTTTTCAACACGGGCGCGGGCTTTTGTCAAAATTCAGGATGGCTGTCAGGCGCCTTGTCGTTATTGCATTATTCCCAAAGTCAGAAGGACTTTTTGGAATAAGCCGGTTGAGCATGCCTGCCAGGAGATTGAATCTCTTGTAAAAGAAGGCCATGGCGAAATAGTCCTCACTGGGATTCGCTTGGGGCTTTATCAGGGCACATCCTTGTCCGGCAGAGGACAAGTCAATCTCACAGGCCTTTTGAGAAAAATAATTGAATTGCCGGGACATTTTAGGGTCAGGTTGTCCTCTTTGGAGATCACTGAGGTGTCTGCCCGGTTGGTTGAGTTAATGGCAGCCTCGGATAAGATTTGCCGGCATTTGCATATCCCGTTGCAGTCTGCGGATGACACGGTTTTGCAGGAGATGGGCCGCTGGTATTCCTTTTCGGATTATGCGAAAAAGATTTGCCTTGTGCAGGAAAAGCTCC
>JANQER010000372.1 GCA_028278255.1 Elusimicrobiota bacterium
TGTGCCCCGCATGCGGGACTTGATTTTGGAATACGAAATGTCAGGCAAAGGCAAAGTGAATGCGGAATTTATTGATCCTTTGGAAAACCCCTCTTTGGAGCAGGAAGCCGGTGAAAAATACGGGATCCGGCCTGTGCCTTTTCAAATTGCAGACAAATACCAAAATGCCCTGGTGAATTCCTATTTCAACATTCTCATCCAGTACGGGGATCAATATGAAGTCCTGGGCTTTGATGATTTGATTGAAGTGAAATTCCAGAATGAAGCTGATTTGGAAGTGGAATTAAGAAACCCGGAATACGATATCACGCGCAGCATCCGCAAAGTGCTCTATGGGTTTCAAAGCTTGGATGATCTTTTTGCCAGCCTGGTCAATCCTGTGGTTTTCCGTGGATACATCTCGTCTGACAGCGATCTGCCTTCTTCTTTGGCGGTTTTAAAGAAAGAGCTTATGTCATTGCTGCAAGACATGGAAAAATCTTCCGAAGGCAAATTAAAGATACAAATAGAAGATCCCCGGGCAGCCGGCGGCACGCTGGCCCAAAGTATTTCTGACCAATACGGTTTCAGGCCCATGCGCGCCGGGTTTTTCAGCGCAAAAACTTTTTATTTTTACATGGTTTTGGAAAGCAAAGGACAAAACATTCAAGTGCCTCTGCTGCAGCCCATGAACAAAGAAAACCTCCGCAAAAGCATTGAAGCCGCGCTGAAAAGATTTTCCACGGGGTTTCTCAAAACAGTCTCCATTTACACCCCGCCGCCGCCTCCGCCCAATCCGTATTATCAGCAAATGCGCATGCCTATGCCGCAGGGACGCAAGTTTGATTCCCTCAAAAGCATTTTAAGCGAAAACTATAAAACCAAAACCGCTGATTTGGGCCAAGGCTTTGTCCCGGACGAAACAGATCTATTGATTGTGGCATCGCCGTCTAAGCTGGAAGACAAGCAAGTCTTTGCCATTGATCAGTTCCTCATGAAAGGCGGCACTGTTGTTTTGTTCACTTCCACCTTTTCCGTGACCATGTCCCAGAACGGCCTCAAAGCCGCAAAAGAAAACTCCGGGATTGGCCCATGGCTGGTGCACCACGGGATCACAGTGAAAGACACCATGGTGTTGGACACACAAAACACAAACTTTCCCGTGCCTGCGGAAAGACGTATAGGGATGTTTGTGGTCCGAGAATTAAAAATGATTGAATACCCCTATTTTATTGACATCAGAGACAGTGGTTTTCAAGACAAATCACTCACAGCAGGCATTCAGCAAGTCACCTTTCAATGGGCTTCTCCTATTGTGTTTGATCAAACCAAAAACAAAAACCGGACAATCACGCCCATACTCAAAAGCTCAGAGCACGCATGGACATCGGATTCCACATTGATTGTGCCGAACTTTAACGCGCAAAAAGAATCCGGGTTTAAACCCAGCGGCGAACAAAAGGCGCACATATTGGCCGCGGCTGTGGAAGGGGCTTTTGAATCCTTTTTCAAAGACAAAAAATCCCCTCTTTTGGACAAGGCTGAATCATCTGAAGAAAAAGACAGCGATGACAAAGAGGTTTTCACCGGCGTGATTGACAAATCACCGGCTTCTGCGCGCATTATTGTTTTTGCGTCCAATGATTTTCTTGCTGATCAGACCCTTCGGTTGTCCGGCAGCACAGGCGGCACGCAGTATCTACAATCATTGCAATTGGCAGAAAACGCTGTGGACTGGTCTTTGCAGGATCGTGGTCTTCTCTCCATCCGCAGCCGGGGGCATTTTTCCAGAACACTCAAACCCATTAAAAAAACCATGCGCATGGTATTGGAATACCTGAACTACGGACTGGCGCTCGTTGGGCTTTTTATTGTGTTTGGCGTGTACCGGTTTTTGCTGAACAAAAGAAAACTGTATCTGAAAAAAATAACAGCCTAATGGTTTAGCGTTTTTTGTGGCCCGCCGATTCATCGGCTCTTTTGAGGTTCTTCCCCAACTTTTTAAATGGGTTGAACCACTGGAAACAACCGATTTTATTTTTGATATTTTAGTATTTACATTTTGCATTTCCGGATTATAGGAACAGACCATGAATCGTAAAATTCGACTTTTAATCGGCGTGCTTGCTCTCCAGGGTTGTTTGGCCGGGGTGCTGTATGTGACCAGGAATTCCACAGGGGCTTATCAGCCCAATGAATCGCTTCTGAATATTGAAGCCGGCGCTTTTGACAAAATCACAATTGAAGAAAAAGACAAGCCTGCTTTAACGCTCCAAAAAACCAATGACCAATGGATCTTGCCCGGCCATTTCCAGTTCCCTGCTGACCCTGCCAAAATCAAATCCATTGTTGAAAAGCTTGTTGACATGAAAAAACCCTGGCCCCTGGCGGAAACCCGCAAAGCCAAAAAACTTTTCAAAGTGACTGAAAAAGAATTTGAAAAAAAGATCACATTTTTAAAGGAAGACAAAGTTGTTCAAACGCTTCTGATCGGCACATCTCCCGGTTACCGCAAAGTGCATGTACGCGTGCCTGACAGCAGCAAAATCTATGCCATTGAGTTCAACACATATCAAGCCTCCACTGACCCTGTGGCATGGGAAAACAAAGATTTCCTGCATTTGGACCGGCACCAAGTGTCGCGCATCATAATGCCGTCTTTCACAGTGGCCAACGGAGAAAATGGCTTTAGCCTTCAAGATATGCAGGAAGGGCAGGAATTGAATGAAAATGAAATGGGCCAATTTATCACAAAAATGACAAATATGTCTTTTAAAGAAGTCCTGGGCACAGAAGAAAAACCCGCTTACAACCAATCCCAGCCAGACCTTCAATACAGCGTGGAACTGACCACTGGCCAAAAAATCGACTATGTTTTTTCTCAGCCAAAAGGGGAAGACCACTATGTGCTCAAACCTTCACACACCCCCTATTACTTTAAATTCAGCAGTCCCCCTCAAAAAACATCTGCTGACAAACTGACCCAAAAAAAGTAGGGGCCGACGGCCGTCGGCCCGATAATAACAATGTCAAAATAGAATTAAACAAATAGGATTTAATTGTTGAAGAAGAATAAAATCAATATACCATGGTTATAAATTATTGGATAGAATGAAACAGGAATGTCGTAGGGGCCGACCCCTGTGTCGGCCCTATCAGATGCAATTGAACAAATCATTAATTCAAAATTAACGATTTCGTGTTCATGTTATTCTAATCCAACATTGTTTGTCTGCAAGGGCGGACATCTGCCCCTTCCCCTCGGCAGATGCAAAGGCCCGCACAAGGTCCGCCCCTGCGACGATTCATATTCCATATACACTCTTGACATTTGTATATAACCATTATATACTATTATTATGAACCCTGAAGAATGCACTGGCTTTGATTGGGATGAAGGCAATTCAGACAAAAATTGGATCAAGCATAAAGTAACTCCATCGGAATCTGAGCAGATTTTTTTTAATCAACCTCTGATTGTCCATCCGGATATAAGACACTCAAAAAATGAAAATCGATTTTATGCGCTCGGGATTACAGATACTGAACGACATTTATTCATAGTTTTCACTATAAGAGACGATTTGATTCGAATTATTTCGGCGCGCGACATGAACCGCCGAGAAAAGGGGGTTTATAAAACTTATGAAAAAGAAAATACCTGAATTTAAAAATGAGGATGAGGAACGCTCCTTTTGGGCTGCACATGATTCTTCAGACTATATAGACTGGAAAAAGGCACACAACCCTATATTTTCAAATTTAAAACCTTCTTTAAAGGTTATTTCTATTCGTTTGCCTGAATCCATGCTTGAGGAACTGCGCTTATTGGCAAATAAGCGCGACGTTCCGTATCAATCTCTTGTAAAGATATTCCTGTCTGAGCGGATTGATTCAGAACTCAAAATGCATCATCAAAGAGCCTGACAATTCAAGCCAACGCGCGGCCAGTCTTGTTGAAAATGACCATTGACGTATATGCAAATTGTATATACAATATAAGAAGATGAAATACAGATGGGATGACACCAAAAGTAAAGCAAATATTGCTAAACATGGCATAGACTTCATTGACGTCCCTTCTATGTTTCAACACCCTATGGTTGTCTTTCTTGATCAAAGGGAAGATTACGGCGAAGACAGATGGATTGGAATAGGAATTTTAAAAACAATATTGGCGGTTATAGTGTTTACTGAACCAGAAAATGGTGTCATAAGAATCATCTCCGCCAGAAGGGCGTCTAAATATGAAGAAAAAATATATAGGGAAGAAATCTAAAACAAACTGGAAAAAGCTCCACTCGATGAAAGACAAAGATATCGATTTTTCAGATATCCCTGAAACGAGCCCAGCCTTTTTCAAAAACATGTCAGTGCGCATGCCAAAACCCAAAGAGCTTGTTTCTATTAGAATTGACAATGACGTTTTGGAATGGTTTCGACATAAAGGGCACAAATACCAAACTCGTATCAATGCCGTACTTCGATCCTACGTTCAAGCACATTCACATTAATAAAAACATGCCCAACAGTTCATTCGAGCGGACGCGGCACACACCGCCGCGCCGCTCAATTCAATATGCTGTCACAGAAAAAACATAATGCAAAAGCCGCTCAACAGCAGATCGCCGGGATTAACGAATAATGATTGTCTTTCCGTCATTGGCCTCATTTTGCGCGTGCGCGTGGGATGCACGGCTGCTGAGCGCCGCTCGCCGCAAAGGCTTGCTGTGGATGTGGACATGTTCTTGCCGCTCCGCTCAGCCGGCAAAAAAGACGACCTCACACACACAGTTGATTATGCTGTGATTGTGGATCAAATCAAAAAAACAATCAGCCCCAAAATTTACAGATTGGCGGAAACTGTGGCGGAAGATATTGCCAAAACTGTTCTCTCCCACAAGAAAATCAAACGTGTCACTGTCAAAGTCAAAAAAAAGGCTTTACCGGGCATTCAATACGCTGAAATCAAAATCACCAGGCCATAAGACAAAAAACCAATCACTTTAGGCGTGTTGCTCTGAAAAATTCGGGTTAATGACTTTGCGGGAATTGTCCCGCCAGCGCCTGCCGGATGTCCTTTCTGTCATAGACCAATACGAGCTCCCCAAAGATATGTTTTCCGTCAGAAAAATATAATGGTTCTAAAAAAACCAGACGAAAGGTTTGCTTTTTAAATAAGGGGAGAGCAGTTCAAGGGTTTCTTCAAGCCATTCAAGCCTTTGAAGCGGTGTAGTGTTTTTAAGATTAAATAATATTTGTTCTCTCTCATGAGCGGCAAAACTTTTGTCAATGAGATTTTTGGCGTCTTTTGATTGATCAGGATTGAGCATCTTTAATGATTTCCAATAACCGGACATCTTCAGTGTCTTTTGGCCGGTTCGCCTTCTTCTTCATGCTTATTAAATCGTCAATTGAACAGATCCGCACTTCAATGTGGCCCAGTTTTTTACAGACAGATCTGGCATACAATTCTTCATAATCAATGGGATAATCCACAAAAAGATCAATGGCCATCAGCGGATTGGATTTATGATAAAAGGAAAAGACAACCAGGTTTTTGGCTTGTATCCATTCTTCTCTTTTTGATGGATCGGCAAAATCCAGAGGATTGACAGGCGCTCTGGCGGCATAGCCCTGTTCAGTAATAATGCTGACCGCTTTGGAGGCATTGTCAGAATCCAGACGAATGACCAGGTCGATATCTGCTGTCAAACGATTGTGTCCGTGAAGAACCACTGCCAGTCCGCCGACAACCACATATGAGATATTGTGTTGATTAAAGGCATCAATGAGGGGCAATAGCAGAGACATAAAGATATTTTAACATAAAAAGCCGCAAAAATTCAGTTGATCATTTTTAAAAATGCCGGGATTTGCCGGAAAAATGCAAAATCAACAAAATACAAGTTCAGGTTGTGTTGTCAAATGTGGTAATATTTGTCTATGTTTAAGAAAATTCGGAACATTCATTTTGTGGGCATCGGCGGGTCTGGCATGAGCGGGATTGCAGAAGTTTTGCTGACCTTGGGTTACAATGTGTCTGGAAGCGATTTAAAAGCCTCTGACACAACAGATCGCTTGGGCAAGCTTGGGGCAAAAGTCTTTTGGGGGCATAAGGCTGTTCATGCCAAAGGCGCGCATGTGCTGGTCACATCCACAGCCGTGAAACCAGACAACCCGGAAGTGCGAGAAGCCCTTCGGGGCAATGTGCCTGTGATTCCGCGTATTGAAATGCTCGCGGAATTGGCGCGGCTCAAATACACCATAGCCGTGGCAGGCACGCATGGCAAAACCACCACCACCTCAATGATTTCATGGGTGCTTCAAGCCGGGACATTGGACCCCACTGTGGTGGTTGGCGGACGCATGCACAACATGGGCACAGGCGCACGCGTGGGCAAAGGGGACTATTTGGTGGCTGAGGCGGATGAGTCTGACGGGTCTTTTCTAAAATTGTCCCCGACTTTGGCGGTGATCACGAATATTGATGATGATCATTTGGATTATTGGGGAAATATGGACGCGCTCTTTAAGGGGTTTGAGTCTTTTGCCAACAAAACACCTTTTTATGGCACAGTGTTTTTGGGCCTTGATGACAAGGGATCTCGAAACCTTCAACCGCGTATTCGCCGGACAGTCAAGACATATGGTTTGTGCGCAGAAGCTGATGTGTCTGCGCAGAATATTCAGATGATATCAGGAAAAACCTGTTTTTCTGTGGTTTCCCATGGGAAAAATTTAGGCCAAATCAAATGGCCAGTGCCTGGCACGCACAATCTGATGAATGCCCTGGCGGCTGCGGCTGTGGGACTGGAACTGAACATTCCCTTTAAAACCATTGCCAAGGCTTTGGCGTCTTTCAAAGGCGTGGGCCGGCGATTGGATGTGAAAGGTGAAAACAATGGCGTATTGGTGCTGGATGATTACGGCCATCATCCCACAGAAATAAAAGCCACGCTCCAAGCGGTCAAATCCCAATGGCCCCACAGGCGGTGTGTGGTTTTGTTTCAGCCGCACCGGTACACCCGCACGAAAATTCTGGCCAATGAATTCAAAACCTGCTTTCAAAAAGCAGATGCTTTTTTTCTTCTGGACATTTATCCGGCCGGTGAAAAGCCGCTTCCAGGCATCACCAGTGACTGGCTGGCCAATCAAATGGGCACAGCCCAAAAACCTGTGATACGTTTGCCTGCACACAATGGCTTGTCTTCTTTGGTCAATTTTGTCAATCCGGGTGATGTGGTGCTTACGCTTGGCGCCGGCGATGTCTGGAAATGGGGAGAAAAACTATTAAAGTCTGTAGGGGCGGGTCCCTGTGCCCGCCCGATAAAAAGCAAAAAGAATCAGAAAATGAAAAGTCTGCCTGGGCGATCCTTGTGATCGCCCTTTATTTGAAGACCGTATTAAAAACACACAAAAATTAATAGCCATGAACAAAAGCGATTCTTTTTTCAAACAATTAAAAGGTGTGATCCCTTCCATTAAGCAAGACGAACCCTTGGCCAGGCACACCACGTTCCATATTGGCGGCCCGGCAGATGTGTTTGCTGAGGTCGTGTCTGTGGCGCAAATGCAGGCTTTGTGGAAAACAGCGCATGCGCACAAAGTCCCTGTGTTTTTTATCGGACAGGGCACCAATGTGCTGGTGAGCGACAAAGGTGTGCGCGGGGTTGTGGCCAAACTGGGCGGTGAATTAAAAGAGGTTTGCTTTGAAGACAGCAGCAGGGTTGTGGCAGGGGCCGGCATACTTTTGCCGGCCTTGTTGAAAAAACTTGAGGAAAAAAATTTAACCGGTGCTGAGTTTATGGCAGGAATTCCCGGGTCTCTGGGCGGAGGGCTCATGACCAATGCCGGCACCAAACAAGGGAATTTGGGGGACGTGGTGGAAGCGG